>JAADCS010000081.1 GCA_013154295.1 Thermotogae bacterium | reverse complement strand
CCGGGATGGCGGAATCGGTAGACGCAGGGGATTTAAAATCCCCCGGGGTAATCCCCGTGTGGGTTCGAGTCCCACTCCCGGCACTTGTTCCAAAAACCTCCCCTATTCTATGTGGTGATGGTGGTGGCAGGTATCGTGCTGGGTGAGGTTCTCACTGTCGTCCTTCCTCTGGTCGTTCCCCCCAGTGGGGCTTTGGAGGCTATAACCCATAGGTTTAGCGTTGGGTTTGACCGCATAACACTCAACTTATACTTTCTTATCCTTTCGGTCAGTTTGCATCTTCGCCTTTCCATCTTGGGTGCCGTGTTCGGTGCGATGTTTCTCCTTATAGGCAGAGCCGTATGAGAGTTTCCATAGGAGGCGATACTTTTCTGGTGTTGCATGGTAAAGGTAGGCCTAACCCCCACGCCTTTCCACCGTTGGAGAGAAGGATGAGTGGTTGGATATACGTTGACCATCACGATCCACGGCGCCTATATTACTTTAACTACCTAAAACATCTGGTGCCTTTCTGTGGGAACGCCGCTAGAGTGTTGGGGTACATTCTTCTTGGAGGTAAAAATGGCAGCATAGAGGTGTATGCATCGGGTCCCAAGTTCGTAATCGTGCGCGATGGAAAGGTAGGCATAACCCTGAATTTGAAAGTAGGGATACTGGGAGATCATACCAAGGTTAGGATGGAGGGGGTTGAACATCTGGTGTTCCCGGTTTCCGGTGTGCAAAACTATCCCCTAAGAGCCCTTTACATCTCTCTCCGATCCTTAAAAATTCACGTAAACATCTATGAAAAACTTGGTGATCATCTGTTCGTGCGCACATGGGAGTACAACTACCCTAACGAACCCGAGGGATGCGCCACAGGTACCTTGGCCGCGGCCTCCGATTACCTTCTAAGAAACTCTCTCCACCGGATTACCACCCTGGTAAGATCTGGCGACATGGGAGAAGTTTCCGGAGATGGTGAAACTTTTACCCTCTGGCACAGGATCCGGATATATACACCTTAGGGTGGATCGTATCCTCCCTTAGAGAAGGGATTACACCTTAAAACTCGCCATACCGATTTGATCCCACCCTTTAAAAGACCATATTTTTGCAATGCTCGTATGGAGTACTCGGAACAGGTCGGTACATAACGGCAGGTGGGAGGTTTAAGAGGCGATATATATCTCCTGTAAAACTTCAGAAGGAGGATAAGGGCCTCCCTCATAGGGTCAGTGCAACACCACCCTATGGATACCGTCCTTGATCTTCACAAAGTAGGTACCCTTGGGTAGGTGTAACCTCTCGCTTCCCTTAACTTTCAAGGCCCGCACCAATCTACCGTCGGAGGCGAACACTTTCACCTCGCCTTCACCGCTCAATATAAGGGTACCGTTGCTGGTCCTCACGTTGATCCGCTCCGACACTTTGGGAAGCTCTTCGGTGGCCAGATCACCCTCACCATCGCTGTCTCCGGTCAAACAGTCGAGTATGCTCCACTCCAGGTCGTAATCGGTGGAGGACCATTTATAAACCCAGAGTGCGCCGAACCACCAGGCGGATCTGGATCCGGAGGTAGCCCTAAAGGTGGTGCCGTTTATCTGCCACCAGTTTTGCCACACACCTCCGTTTCCGAAGGCGGGAGGAGGGTCTATAGCGATGGTGTCAGCGTAGCGATGGTTGATAGTGCAGTACTCTGACCCCCAATCTGACCTATCGTTGGCATTGTTCCAAGGAGCGGTAAGCACGGCCACGCGGAAGGTATTGTTATAGGTGGAGGGGGATTCGTTACATAGACGACCATCGTAGGTATTGGGGCATTTGTGGTAAAAGGCAGCGTGGAACTTGCTAGCGGTTACGGTAGTAGCTCCCGGACACCACTGCCATCTAGCGTCGGTGTGTACCGTGGGTGTACGGCTGTCTATGGAAGTGTAATCTACGCTATACCTGAACCAACCGCTTGGAGGCAGTCCGTTCCCATGGAGAGCCATTATGTCACCATCCGTAGAGGAGAACTGACTTTCAAAAAGTATAAGGTGAGTCATCGAAGAGGTGTTTAGGGTTCGGGCTATGGCCATCCATGGCTGATTTATACGGTAGTAGTAGTTGTTTATGAGGATGGTCGAGACCCAACTGTTCCCCCAGCCGCGGGAGGCGTCGGTGTAAATGTGCCAAATCTCGTTGTCGTGAAGAGCATCACTTTCGGTAAAAACGCCCTGTATGGTGTTGTCGCCTCCGTTGTATGAGGAGCATACCGATGAACTTCTCCTCGGATCGTTGGAAGTTTCTAACATTATCTGGGAGCTGGCATAGGCACTTCCATCGGAGGAGATGTCGTTATAGACCAACGACCAGCTGGAACCGCAGTCAGTGCTCCTTTTAACGTACGGATCTCTATTGCGGTTGTAAGCAATGAATGCCCAGTTGTCCAAGGCGCTACAGGAACATGAGGAGGTACTCCTGCCGTAGCATCCAGGCCTGCCCCAGTTGAACTCGTAGCCCACATAGGGGGTTAGCTCCATATCGCCGGAGGCCGCTATGGTTCTAAAGAATCCTAACGGAAAGTTGCTTATGTGAAATATGTAGGCCTCTATATCGTAGTCGTATGAGGAGTAGGGATAGGAGTATGCAACTATAATCTGGCGACGGTATGGATCGGCACCTATCGCGGGCTCCTTTAGGCCTACGGAGGAGCGGTATATACATATATCCAAGTTCATGGTGAAGCCCTTGTTATAGGAGTGACCAACGATTATGCAACTATTGGAGGTTGTACCGGAACACCAGTAGGAACAGTTGGAGACTTCAAAGGCAAAGATCAAGGTGTCGGATCCACCGACCGCCACGACGGTAGGGCTGCGTTCGGAGATCACACTGTACGCTACGGAATGGGTTTGCCACTCCTCACCGTCCAAAGGTCTGATTATTCCATCATCCCAACTGAAGGGTTTCTTAGCTATGTTCCTCTTGACGACGGCAACTTCAGACTGGGCCGGAACCTTTTTATCGCGAGTTTCCATCTCGGACCTTATAGCATCAACGTGTCTTTTTATCACGTTAAAGGTATAAACGGCCTCGGCATAGGTGTATCGGTCCGGTTTCAAGGCATAGGCTTTCAAAAGAGAATCCAGCTGAAGGTTCAGGTGATGCTCCGGAGGGCAAGGTTCGTTACGCAGAGCCAAACGTTCGCATACGGCATCCCTATCACCACTTTCAACGTAATACCTGTTCAGTTCTCTTCTGTAGGTTTGCCAGGATTTTATAATGTTGTTCAACTTCTCCGGGGCTGTGGTAGGATCGTAGGTTTCAGCTATACGATTTATCTCTTCATTCCAACCGAATTTAGAAGCTATTTCATGGGGGGGTATTTCTTTGGTTAAAGGATGTGGTACATCATTTGTATTCTGTGAAGTCGCAACCTGTTCGGTCGCTGAACCTCCTCTGATCACCACCGTTACACTCAAAATCCAAATCATCGCTATATTTTACGGGTGAATTTAGGATTGTGCAAATCGTATTGCACGATCGTTTAACATCCGTAGAATGGTCCGACCGATGAAAGTTTTGGGTATCCATGATGGCCACACTGCAACGGCCTGTTTGATGGAGAACGGTAAGCTGAAGGCTATGGTTTCCGAGGAGCGCCTGCTCCATGAAAAGGAGAAGGGAGGGTTTCCGGAAAAGGCCATAGAGGAAGTGCTGGATTTGGCGAATGTGAAACCTTCGGAGTTGGATGCGGTGGCCGTTGCTACACTCACCCCTCCCCTTTTGCCAGAGGAGTTCGATCAGCCCCGATTTCCAAGAAATCTGTACCAGATAGGTTACCGGTTTCTTCCGAGGGGCTTTCTACAGGGTAGCTCTTACGTATCTCCCATCGTAAGATTGATCGGTCGGTTATCCAAACGAAAGGAGCATATAGGTGAAGCTTTAAGAAAGTTAGGAATAGTGGCTCCCGTCACTTTCGTGGAACACCATCTTGCCCACGCCTCGTCCGCCTACTTCGGATCCGGGTTTGATAAGGCGCTTGTGGTAACCCTTGATGGCGCCGGGGACGGCCTAAGTGGAAGCTATTACGTGGGTAAAGGTTTAACCTTGGAACGTAAGGGGGTAATATCGGCCTATAACTCCATAGGAGAGTTCTACACGCGCGTGACCCAATACTTGGGAATGAAACCTCTATCCCACGAATATAAGGTGATGGGGTTGGCCCCATACTCCAAGGAAAAGTACGCCTTGCCGATTTACGAACGGGCGCGGAAACTCTTCAGGGTGGAGAACGACAGAATACTGAACGAAAGCGGGGTGTATAAGGAGGACTACCTGAAGCTATTCAAAAGACTCTTCTTTAAGGTCAGATTCGATGTAGTGGCCTACGTGGCCCAGCGGCTTTTGGAGGAGGTCGTTTTGGAATGGGTGGATAACGTTAAAGGGGGGTATGACCGTCTGGCGGCGGCCGGTGGGGTTTTCATGAACGTAAAGATGAACTATCACCTTCTGAAGCGGTTTAAAGAGGTTTTCGTCATGCCTTCGGCAGGAGATGAGAGCTTGGCTTACGGAGCCGCCGCCTATCTTACCGCCTCAAGGGGAATAAGACCGGAACCCATAAGTACGCTCTACTTGGGGCGTGAATTCTCACACTCCAAAATTTCTGAAGCTCTACAGGAGTTGGACGAGGGGAAGTTCGTGGTTGAAAAGGTAGGAGAGGATATTCACGACTACGTAGCCGACCTTCTAATCGCTGGCAAGGTTGTGGCCCGTTTCTACGGGCGGTCGGAATGGGGAGCGAGAGCTTTGGGCAATCGTTCCATCTTGGCCGATCCTCGTAACGTTGATGTGGTTCGTCGTATAAACCGTATGATAAAGCATCGGGATTTCTGGATGCCCTTTGCCCCTTCCGTGTTGGCGGAGGATTTCTCTGCCTATTTCATTCATCCGTCCAGATCCAGAAGTGAAAGATACATGATACTGGCCTATCCTTCCACCGAGCTGGGTAGGAAACACCTACCTGCCGCACTTCATCAGAGTGACGATACCGGCCGACCACAGGTCGTCTTTAGGGAAGACAACCCTACCTACCATCGACTCATAAGGAGGTTTAAGAATAAGACGGGTGTAGGTGCCGTTTTAAATACTTCCTTCAACCTACATGGAAAACCCATAACCTATACTCCCGAACAGGCCATCTTCACACTCCTCCACTCCGATTTGGACGCTCTGGCCATAGGTGAATACATGGTGCGTAGAAAACGCTGAAAGTGGCACGTATATACCTGCCTGACGAGGAAGCTAATTTAAACCCTCCCGTTGAGTTGGAGATAGGTTTTGGTAGAGGAGATTTTCTAGAACGGGTGAGTTCCTTGCATCCCCATGTAACTTATGTCGGTGTTGATCGCTCGTGGGGATCCGTGAGGAGGGCCTATAAACGGCTCAAAGTTAGAAGAAACGTTCACTTGGTATGGGGAGACGCTTGGGAGTTTTTGATGTTTGGGATGTCCAAGGTACGGTTCCATCGTGTCTTTTCGTTGTTTCCCGATCCATGGCCTAAGAAGAAGCATATCCGCAGAAGGATGTTCAACGAGGACTTTTGGAAACTCCTCTCGCTACGCACCGGCGAGAATGCCCACGTTAGTGTAGTTTCCGATGAGAGGTTCTTTGTGAGATGGGCCTATAGGAACGCTCTAAGATCCGGATGCTGGTGGGGATATGTATCTGAAACCGAGAGTAGGTTCGGCACGAAGTACGAGAGCAGATGGCTCGAGAAAGGTAAACGAGTCTATCAAGCGGTGTTGGTCCGACTATCCGAATGCAACTTTAAAATACCAAGGGCAGAGTTGAGATTTCCCAGGTTCAAAGACGTGGTTAGGATGCCGGAGATGGGGACGTATCCTCTCAAAACGGGGTATCTTTCTGTTAAGGAGGTGATCGTGTCCAGGGAAGGTGACAGAATCCTGATAAAGGCTGTGGTATCCGAACCCCATCTACTGCACAAGGTCTGGTTTGTAGGTTTTAAAACTTCCATGGGTTGGGTGCTCAAACCTTCGGAGTACAGTAGATTCTTTCCTACCAAAACGCTCCAGGAGGCGTTGGACCTTTTGGCCGATCTGATGTGCGGCCGTAGAATTCGCACTTGAAACTCTTCGGTTTTTTCCAGGTGGGACCTATAGATTTTTTGGACATCCTCCTAATGACTTTGGTTGTCTATACGGTCTTGAGAGTCCTGCGGGGTACGAAGGCGGTGATACTCCTGATGGGGGTAGGAGTTCTGATCTTCCTGGGTTTTTTGGCCGAGAGTTTGGGTTTGGTGGCCTTGGGTCTTTTAATATCAACCGTGAAGGCTTTTGGTATAGTAGCCCTCATAATCCTCTTCCAGCCGGAAATCCGCCGTCTTCTCATAGAGATAGGCTCTAACCCTCTCTTAAGATTCTTCCTGCCTCCGGAGAGAGTACCTATAAACGAGATGCTTTCGGCTATAGAAGAGATCCGCAGGCGCCGGTGGGGTGCCTTGATAGTCATCCAAAGGCGGGTTTCCTTGATGGAATACGCCGAGGAAACTGGGACCATCTTAGATGCCTATCTTTCAGCTCCACTCCTCATAGCCATATTCAGCAAAGAATCACCTCTGCACGACGGCGCTGTGATAGTGAAGGAGAGTCGCATACTGGCCGCCACAGTTATGCTTCCTATGAGTGTGCGTACCAAGGGGGTGGGAGCTAGGCATAGAGCTGGAGCCGGGGTTACGGAGGTCTCCGATGCCATATCCATCGTCGTATCCGAAGAAAGAGGAACCATAACCCTGTTCCATAACGGCGAACCTTATACCAACTTGACTATTCCGCAACTTAGGACCTTTCTGGAGAAGTTCTTGAACTATGAGGGGTGAGAATCTCAAGGAACTCTTCATAGCTTTTACGGTGGCCCTCATAGTGTGGTTCTACGCCAAGATGAACCGAACGTACGAGATGGTAGTTAGACTACCTGTGGTCTTCGTGAACGTCCCCGACAACTTCTCCTTCGTGGATAGGACGGATACCGTCGTGGTCAGGATAAAAGGGTCAGGTTTCGCACTGCTACGTATGCGAATCCTATCCCCCCGTTTGGTATACGACCTGTCGGATGCCAAACCCGAAGGTTCCTTCCCGGTGGATACCCAATATCTCTCTCCTAAGGTACCTGTGATCTTTGAATCTCCGGGGACAGTTAAATATCGTCTTGACAAAGAGATAATCAAAACCGTAGCCGTTATACCCACTTTGAAAGGGCGGCCCAAGAGAGGGTATTTCCTTTATGGGTGGAAGGTGGAAAACGATGTCCAAGTTAAAGGTCCAAAGAGCTTGTTGGAGAACTTGGATTCCCTGCCCACCTATCCGATAGACATAACAGGGCGCAAGAGGGACTTTAGCACCACCGTAAAGGTATTTACCGAGGGATTGGGTATATCCGAGGTGAAACCAGAGAGTGTGGTGGTTACGATCCTGATAGATAGCATAGCTACCAAGGAGGTTCCAGTTATATTTAAGGATTCTTCATTCATCGTGATCTTAAGGGGACCATCCCGCACCTTGGCGAGGGTTAAACACCTTAGAGCCTTCCCCTTGGGTGATTCCCTGGTGATACCACACCCAGAGGACACCGATATACTTACAGCTCAGGAAGATGAAGGCGGCGATACTTTACAGCGCTAAGGATATACGAGTGATCGATATGCCCACGCCCGATGTAGGGCCGACGGACATCCTAATAAAAGTAAGAGTATGCGGGATATGTACGGGTGAGCTTATGGATTGGTACGTAGAGAGTAAAGCCCCCTACACGCCAGGGCATGAGTTCGTGGGTGTCGTTGCCGATCTGGGAGAGAAAGCAGAGGGCTTTAGAAAGGGTGAGAGGGTCGTGGTACATCATCATGCCCCGTGTATGGAATGTGATTACTGCCGTTTCGGTGATTACGTCCACTGTTCCCTTTGGAGGAGGGGGGGGATCTATCCAGGGGGTTTCGCCGAATACGTAAGGGTGCCGGAACATATCTGGAGGACCGACGTTCTTAAGGTGCCGAATCACGTGTCTGATGAGGATGCAGCTCTAACGGAACCCCTTGCTACATCGGTTAAGGCGGTGCGCCGCGCCAATATCCTCCAAGGGGAACCTGTCCTCATGATAGGATTAGGCTTTATGGGTCTATTGAACTATAGAGTAGCCGAACTTTTCGGTGGGGAGGTTTGGGGGGTGGATATAAACCCGAAGAGGGTGGAGATGGTGCGCAGATGGGGTTTCAGAGCTTTCTTACCGGATGAGCTGAAGGATAAAACCTTCCGTAAGGTGTTCGTGAATCCCGGCACCCTGGCCGCGGTGAAATCTGCTCTTTCGTTCGTGAGACGTGGCGGAAGTTTGGTGCTGTTTGCGCCCTTGCCACCAGGCAGTAGGCTGGATCTCGATTTTAACCGTCTCTACTTTGACGAAATAACCCTAATACCCTCTTATTCGGCCGGCCCGGATGACACACGTATAGCGATCAACCTCATTTCGGAGGGTGCCGTAAGACCTTCCCGTTTTATAACCCATAGGATACCCCTTTCACGGATAGATGAGGGTTTTCGCCTGGCTAAAGATCCCGACGTTATCAAAATTATGGTAACGGTGCAGCGATAAAATACGGGCATGTTGAGGAAATTTTGTATTTTCTTGGGTATATGGGCTATAGTTTGGACGTTCGTGGGAGGTGCCTACGTAAGCAAATTAGGGCCTCTGGTTCTCTTCAGAGATCGTGGCTATAACTTCACTCTCACGCGAGAGGGAATCGTAAGATCGATTAAGGAGGTGGCTAAGCTTGTAGTCCTTAACGTGAAAAGGGAGTACGAGGTGTCTGACAGCGTTCCCGCCCTACTACGGGGTCCTTTGATGATAGGCGGTCGTAAAACGATATTAAGGTTCGTTGTGTCCTACAATTTGGCCTTCGATGTTTCCAAGATAAGACCCCAGGACGTAACCCTACTCAAGGAAGGGGATACCTTGAAAATAGCGGTCGTTCTTCCGGAACCGGAGGTGATGGTCTCGATTGATAGGTGGTGGGTGGTCTCCGAGGAAGTGGGTATATTCGGAACACCCATGAGATCCTACGAGGCTTCCCCGGTATTTAATTACATCCAGCGAGAAGCCAAGAGGAGGATGAAGAAGGAACTTCCCATCTGGTACGCACAGCTTTCCGAACGTTTTGAAAGCGTAATGAGTGGTCTCATAGGGAGTTTGGTGGGAAAACCTGTGGTGGTGAAGGTCAAGGGCTTTAGGGTAGTACCCCAGTGATCGTCTTTCAGGTCTATAATCTACAAACTCATGGCAGCGAGCAAAACTAAAGGGACAAGAACCGTAACCTTAGAGGACGTTAAAAACCATCCCAAGGTGGAAGCCCTGATCCTGAAGGCGGATAAAAACTTGGAGGCTTTGGGTTACACCGAACATGGAAAGCGCCACGTCTCATGGGTGGCAAAGAACGCTGGTAGAATAATGCGCCGTTTGAACTTCCCCGAAAGGCGTGCCCAACTGGCCGAGATAGCCGGTTACCTGCACGACGTAGGCAACGCTGTCAATCGCGTTGGCCACGAACACGTGGGTGCCCTTCTGGCGAAGGATATACTGACCGATCTGGGGATGCCTTTTGAGGAGGTACTTGAGATTATGGCAGCGATAGGGAACCATCACGAAGAGAGCGGTTATCCGGTTTCAGACGTGGCCGCAGCCCTGATAATAGCTGACAAGGCCGACGTACATCGCACCAGGGTACGTCCCCAGAATCGTACCTCCTTGGCTTTGATCAACGACATACACGATCGCGTAAACTATGCCTCCACGCTTTCAAGGATAGAGATTGACAGCGATGATCGTATAATATCGTACAACATAGAGATAGACATAAACATCGCCCCCGTGTACGAATACTTTGAGATCTTTTTGGACAGGCTCATAATCTCGCGGAAGGCTGCCAAGGTGCTCAACAGCGAGTTGCATCTCTACATAAACGGAGTCCGGATGGCATGACGGATACCCACAGCCACCTGAACGATCGCCAGTTCGCCAAAGATTTGGAAGAAGTGATACGAAGAGCTAAGGAGGTGGGTGTCAGACGTATAAACGTGGTTGGGTACGACCTCTCCTCCTCGCAAAGGGCTGTAGAGATAGCCGATAGATATGAAGGTTTATATGCTGTGGTAGGTCTTCATCCTTACGAAGCTCAGAGGTATTCCGATAGCGATCTGGCCAACGTTGAAACGCTTTTATCTCATCCCAAAGTGGTAGCTGTGGGGGAGATAGGTTTAGATTACTACCGCGGTCCGAGGGATCACAAGGCCCAAAGGGCACTTTTCCGTCTACAGATAGATCTGGCCCGTAGGCACAAAAAACCTGTGGTGCTTCACGTTCGGGATGCCTATGGAGATGTTTTGGACGTTATACGTGATTTTCCTGACGTTCTCTTCGTGTTCCATTCGTTCTCCGGTAATGAAGAGGATATGGCCGAAATTCTAAAATGGGACAACTGGTACGTATCCTTTTCCGGTATGTTAACCTTCTTAGCTCATATCCGTCGCGCTGCCCGCATCTCACCACGTGATCGCACTTTCGTTGAAACGGATGCCCCCTACCTGTCGCCGGTACCTATGCGTGGTCGAAGAAACGAGCCTGCCTTCGTAAGATACACTCTGAAACGTCTCTCCGAGATCTGGAAGGTAGATTTTGAGGAGGCGGAAAGGATAACAGACTCGAACGCTCAAGAGTTTTTCCGTTACGATATGAAACGAGTTTGATTACCCTGCTAAAGGTAGGTTTGGCCGTGCTCCTTTTCGTCGTTTCCGCCCTGGTTTCGGGGTCGGAAGTCGCTTATTTTAGTCGTAAATCCCCCAGCGATTTGGCGAGGGTCAAAGCCTTCGGTCTTCTGGCTACCATACTCGTTTTGAACAATCTGGCTAACTCTTACCTTTCTTCCATAGTTGCCGATGTTATTCCGGCGTCGGATGTGGTGGTGGCCATAGCTCTCTCTCTAGCTATAACCGTGTTCGCCGAGTTCATTCCCAAAAGGATAGCTTTATCCCACCCGTGGATATTCGTACGGTTTACGGAAGGCGTATATAGACCTTTGGCTACACTGTTTTCCCTCTTTAAGCTACACGTGGAGGCGGATAGTACCCGTTTGAGTACTCCCACCGTTATGGAGGCGGTTGTGGACGCTGTCCGTAACTCCGAGCTTACTCCTGATGAGAGGTTGTATATAGGTAAGATGCTTTATGCTATCCATGGCAAGGGGTACGTTCTCCTTTATCCTTTGTCCGAAAGTCCTCTCCTTAGATTTGAGATGTCAGTTAAGGAGGCCCTAAGGATTCTGGAGGAGGAGAACTACGATAGAGATTGGGTACCTGTCTACTACATCTCACCGGAGGAAAACATTCATATGGTTTCTGTAAAGAAGTTACGTGAATCCGATCCCAACGCCGCTCTCATAGACGTCGGTTTGGAAAAACCTATCTATTACCCACTTTTAGGCTCGTTTGTGAAACTCCTAAAGATAGTAGAAGAGAAGGGGTACGTCGTCTTGGTAGATGAGTACGGAAATGTCAGGGGTTTCGCCTATAGGAAGGATGTGGAGATATGGCTTCTTTCGGCTGGAGATGTTCTACCGGTGCGCACCTCCCTTCTGGAAATATACATAATGGTAGGAAGGGAGTTGGGCCCCTTACATTGGGATATAGCGGATCTCTTCCAATATTACAGAAATCGTTTGGTAGCTAAGGGAAAGTTGGATCCCACGGATACGCTGCGTAGTATAGTTGTAAAGGGAGTTAAACTGACGATGATAAACGATATGTACGTTAAGGTTGAAGTTCTGAAGAAAGGATGGTGCTGTTTGCCTTATTATCCCTCCACAGAGGGGGAGGCCGGCCTTGCTGAGAATGAGAGGGAAAGCTAAAAGATGGCAAACTAAAAACTTGTCCTAAAAACTTGTCATCAAAAAACATGTTCTCGCTCTTCAATTCGACACCCCTACCTCCTGCGGAGATTTACTAACGATCTCGTCGCCATCCTCTCCGTTTTACACTTAGATTCCAAATGGTATCACTGTGAGGCCAAATAGCCTCCAAGTGAAACCAACCCGTTTTCGCCAAACACCTGGCGAACATCCCTCAGAACCATACGGCTCATAAGTAGAATTCCCGTGAAGGAGGTAGGCGATGATGTCTTTCGTAACGGCACTCACAATTTCCGGGCAAGTGGTTGATAGCGAAAGCGGGAAGCCCATGGCATACGCCGTGGTGATACTCTACAGGGCCGAAGACACATCCAAGATAACGGGTACCTACACGGACGAGAGGGGAGTTTTCGTCCTGAAGAGGGTTAAGCCGGGAGAGTACCTGCTATCGGCAGACTTCGTAGGCTATGCGA
>JAADCS010000100.1 GCA_013154295.1 Thermotogae bacterium | reverse complement strand
TCGGAAGAAGACCTCCCAAAACACATAACATAAGATTCCTTGTGGGAGAGGTGAAGAGTTTCACGGATTTTCCATCGTATTTGGAGGAAGTAGCCAAGTTGAGCCGCTACGCCTTTGAAGTGCGCTATCCCGACGACTACCTACCCGTCAAGAGTACGAGGAGGCATACGAAATTGCAAAGAAAGTTTTGGAGTGGGCTAAGGAAATAGTACAACCTTAGAATTCACACGTGGCCACTCCCAAAACCAAGACCTTGGAAACACCGCAGGAGCGATTGGAGTTGGCCAAGAGGTATTTGCAGAATGCTAAAGAGATTCTCAAAAAGGCCGGGTACGATAGGCGTACGGGGATATACGTAGATGTTAAGTACGTCTCCGAAGCGTCCGGGACGGCCTATTTGGCGGCCCTTGAAGCCCTAAAGGCTCTGTTCCTGTGGGAGAGGTTGGTAGATGGGAGGAGCCTTAACCGAAAGCTCAAAAAGGTGGATATGTACGACCGCCTCTTAAAGGGGGTAAGTAGGATAGGGAAGGATAAGGACGTTTTGAGGGTGCTGTTCAATGAGGTCTATCATATCCTCCACCTTGGGGGCTACTACAGGGAGCTTAGGAGTAAGAAGGCCATAGACGACGGCTTTGAGAAAGTGGCGAAGATGATCAAGATCGTTGAGAGGCATGTAAAGATAAAGTCGTAGTAAGACTCCGCCATCGCCTTTAAAATCAACGAGGTGCCCAAAACCTTTCATAGAGGTGGTTTCACTTGGAGGCTATTCGGCCGCAGAGTGAAACCAAAAGATTTCGGTTTCCAGCGATGAATCGTAAGAGGTAAAAGGAACGGTGATTAGAGCATTTGGCATTCTCCTCACAGCCCTCGTTTACAAACGCTTTGGTAAACGGTACCAGTCAAATACTCTTCCCGACATAAGGGAGGTTAAGGGGATCTTTGCGAATAAAACGCTTCATGATACCAAACTTTTCAGCTGTAAAGTAGGCTTACACCTTTAGTAGATTCTCTTGATCGCCGTGTTATTCCGGGGATCTATTGACCGATTCTACAAAAATTTTAATTTTTTATTGAGTGGTTATAGACACACCCTTATTTCCTATTCTCTTACCCCCTGTTTACACGACAAGACGCACACAACGGGGGTATAATACCGGCGTTATGAGATACCTACTTGCAGCACTGCTTTTGGGAGCTTCTACGTCCGTCCTTTATGGACAGGCGATGAGCTATCTGGGTATAAATATAGGTACGCAGGGAATGTATACAGGGTTTCAGTACGACTCCCTATACATATCCAGCAGTGGCTCAACTGTAAACAACTACTCCGTCGCCGAAACTTTGAGTGTGGACTACGACTTCACCTTCATGGGGTACCCTGCGCGAGGTGTTACAAAGAAAACCTATAGGACCGGCTCAACTACCGATACTACCATCCTCGTGGATACGGTCTATGAGATAAGTAACGATCTACATCGTCTCATGATCATCGGCAAAACGGATCCTACCACTTACTTCAAACTTGATGTTCTCGCTATAGTCACCCCCTTGACCGTGGGCAGCTCGTGGCAACTTGGTATAACGGACACCACGATAGTAGCCGATGTAGACGGGGACGGGGACTACTCCGTTTTGGATACGTTACGTTTAACGGTGGATAGTGCCTACGTGGTGAACATGGGTAGCATGACCGTGCCGGCCGGGACTTTCGACAGCGTCTATACCATATACATCAAACTACGTGGTGACCTGTGGTCCTCTGCCGTTTACGCCGGAACCGGTAGCAGTAGCTCCAGCTGGAGTGAGACCATGTTAAGGGATTACTACATCTACTGGAAACCCGGCCTTGGCTACATCAAAGATTCTATGTACCAGTACGCGGACTGGTCCTATCTCTTTGTATCCATAGAAAGTTACAAGTGGTCCGTTAACGAACTCGTCGACTACAACCTCGTCAGAGTGGCAGAGAGAAGATCCACCGAGAAACCTGACTTCGTGGTAACCCGTGGGGGTATCCTTGTGGAAGAAAAAGCCACAGTTTTTGATGCTAGTGGTCGCGTGGTCTTCTATGGAAAAGGCTTTGTAAAGCTTTCGAAAGGTATATACTTCGTCAGAGAAGGAGCAAGGATCAAGCGGGTCCTTGTAAGGTGAGAGAACTCATCGGCAAAGGGGGAGTGCTATTGCTCCCCCTCTCCTTAGCCTGTGCCAATCCTAATTGGGGAGCATATTTCAATACCTACTACAACATTCAACAGCTAGTAAAACGCATAGAGAGACTTGAAAGGGAAGGTGATACCCTAAAGGTACGTCCCAAATACGACTCCCTTGAAGCCAAGGCTGCCTACCTGATAAAGTATTATCCGAACTCCAAATATCTTCCGGAAGCTATCTTCTACCTGGGCTTAGCTTTTTCCCGTAAGGGACAATATGAAAAGGCTGCTCAGAAGTTTAGGGAGTTTCTTAAGTACTTTCCCAACCATAGATTAGCCCAAAGGGCCCGTATAGAGTTAGCGCGTGTGTATGCTTTGGATCCAAGATTCAGAAATCGGGTATTGGATGCCCTGGGAGATGTACGCAATAACGAGGCCCTATATTGGTTGGCCTACGCCATGCACAAGAGCGGTGACAATAAATCCGCTGCAGAGTATCTTTTACGTATAAAGGATCTTGATAAAAAGGATCCCCTTTACCGGAAATATCTTCTTTTGGGTGTGGACATATTCCTCTCTTTGGGCGATCTGGATAAAGCACAGGAATTTCTACGTGAATATCTAAGCCTGGATCTAAAGCCATCCGAAAGGAAGTTAGCCCAGGAAAAAAAGGGCGATCTCCTCCTTAAACAGAAAAAATACGACGAGGCTTTGGAAACGTACAGATCCATAGATTTGCCTCCAGGTTCTGAAGACGCGGGTAGAATATCCTACAAGATAGCTAAGATACTTCTTCTAAAAGGAGATACCTCTTCCGCGCTCAAAGAACTTGATGCGGCTTCTAAAAGTTCTTCCGACTATAAGTGGAGAGCCATGCTTCTTGCGGGTCGTATAAAACTGATTCAAGGGGATTACAATGGAGCGGCGGTACTCTTCGATCGTGTTTTTAAAAACGCACCCGACAGATGGAAACGGAAAGCTTATCGTATAAAACTGATACTTGATGAATGGAAAAGGTTGCAAGCAAAGGATCCCCCCCATCTCTATCGAAAGGCCGAGATACTGTACTTTTACTTAGGCAAAACCGAGCAGGCAGAAAGCCTTTGGACGTACATAGCCGATAGCTTGAAGGATACTCTCTACGCTCCCAAGGCGTTATATGCTCTAACATACATCTCCCTACAGAAGGGAGACACCCAAATCGCCTTACGTTTTAAGAAAAGGCTGAAGGATGAATATCCCAAGAGCGGTCTTTACGACATCGTTTCTACTCTTCTGGGTATTTAGTTCTTGTATAACCTTACGAAGACGTTCTCCACGTACTTACCAAAGGAGTGAAGTTGTAGATAGCCTGACGGTTAAACGGTTCATCGTTAAGGAGATCTTCCGGGAAGAACCGTATATAAAGGTTTTCATAGCCAATCGCCGTAAGATTGAACTGGAAGGTAAAGGACACTGCATCCTTCTAAGTGGGGACAGCGTGATATTGGAAAATGCTCCCAAACGTTTGAGGTTTCGCCTGCTCAAAAGAACGAAGGGGAAGGTGCTTCATTGGGTTGGCCTTGGAGTGTTTAGAAACCGTGTGGAAGCCGAAACTTTTAGGGGAAACGACGGATCTTTGGTTATAAAAAGATTGGGTATATATCCGAGGTACTACTTATTAAAAGGCCCCTTTAAAACTTTCAAACAGGCGATTCGCTACAGGCACCCGCTTAAAAAGGCCGTTTATTCTATATTGGAAGTTCCAAGTAAGGGAGAGGTGGAAGTTTTGCCTTTAGGTATTCGATTGAAAACACCCGTTATCTACCGGTGTGACACGATTCTTTTCAGCACTTCTAAGAAGAAAAGAAAATATTTGGGGGAGATGTGGATGGTGCCTTACGACGGTCGCGAGAAAAAACTTACCCTCATTAACCGCCTTAAGGTCGAGGAGTATCTACGGGGGGTGGTACCGTGGGAAATGTCCCCCTCCTATCCAGTTGAAGCCCTGAAAGCTCAAGCCATAGCTGCTCGTACTCACGCTTTGGATGTAGCAGGAATAAAGTGGGCCCTTCTAGATAAACCCTACGATATAACCAGTGATTTCACTACACAGGTTTACAGGGGACTTTCGGGGTATCCGATCATTGACAGTGTGGTGAAAGCTACCGAGGGGATAGTCCTTATGGATGGGGATAGATTCAGCATAGCTACCTTTTTCACGTCCTGTGGGGGGAGTTTAGAAAGCGGTAAATCGTGGGGTGATACTCTTATAAGAGCCAAACGGGATGATCTTAGAGGGGATTCTTTAGCATTTTCCCTAAAGGATCTTCAGAAGGACGAGGATGATAACGTGGCCTGTTCTCCTCACGAGGATCTAAGTAGGATACTTCGCTATGGGGCGAGTGTCTTTCGCTGGGAAAGAAAGGTTAGTCTTAAGGAGGTGGAGCGAAATCTCAAAAGACATATGGGCAGAAGTACGGGTAAGATCAAAGAGGTTAAAGTTCTGGGTAGAACTGAAAGTGGTAGGGTAAGCAAGCTTTTGATAAGGGGTAGGAGGGGAAGAATCGTAATAGTAGGCGATTGGAACATCAGACAAGTCCTCGGCCTAAAATCTTCTCTTTTCACACTAAGAAGAAGGGGGAACTATCTGTATATTAGGGGGGGTGGATGGGGACATGGTATAGGGATGTGCCAGGTTGGTGCCGGTGTTAGGGCATTAAGAGGATGGAAGTATGAGGATATTTTGACCTTTTATTACGGAAACGTTGAATTTGTTAGGCTGTGGAGATGAGCAGTTTTTAAATCTGCCTTAAAATAGCGACCGCATGCGAAAGGGAAAGTTTTACATAAAAACCTTTGGGTGTCAGATGAATGAGCTGGATAGCGAGTTGGTGCGCCGTATGATGGAGGAGAGGGGCTACGAATACACCGACGACCCAAAGGAGGCGGATTTTGTCCTTATAAATACCTGTACCGTTAGAGAAAAGGCTGCCCGTAAAGCTAAACATCTTCTTCGTTATTTTAGTAAAAGGGAGAAAACCACCGTGGTAATGGGTTGTCTGGCCCAACAGGAAAAGGGGAAGCTTCTGAAATGGGGAGCCGATCTTGTGGTGGGAACGAGGGCTTTCGTTGAAATTCCTGACCTTTTGGAAAATCTCAACGGCAGCGGGGTGGTCTGTGAGGAAATAGGCCTTCACTACAGGACGGATAGGAGACTAAATCCCGGTCAGTATTCGGCTTACGTGAGTATTCAGTACGGTTGCGATAACTTCTGTACCTTCTGTGTTGTGCCCTACACCCGTGGTCGCGAGTATTCCCGCCCGGCTCACGAGATTGTGGAGGAGATAAAAAACTTGGATTCCCAAGGTGTGGTTGAGATAACCCTGCTCGGCCAAAATGTAAACAGTTATCATGATGGTAAATACGATTTTGCCGATCTACTTAAACTGGTGGAGGATACAATTAGGAACATCAAAAGGGTGCGTTTCACTAGTCCCAATCCTCGTGATTTTTCCTACAAAGTTTTAAAGGTTGTGGCGGAGAGTGATGTAATAACTCCATGGATACATCTCCCTCTCCAGTCTGGATCCGATCGCATCCTAAGAAAAATGAATCGTGGTTATACCAAAGCGGAATATCTGGACCAAGCGGCCATGATAAGGGATCTTATGCCCTACGGCACCATAACTACCGACATAATAGTTGGCTTTCCCGGAGAGACCGAAGAAGATTTTGAGGAAACCTTGGATGTGGTGCGCCGTGTTAAATACGACGGGGCATACATGTTCATATACTCTCCACGACCCAACACACCGGCCGCCCGTTACAGTGGCCAAGTTCCTTATGAGGTAAAGTTAGACCGCCAGCGCCGTTTGATAGACGAGGTAAATAGAGGTATATACGAGAGGCGGCGTCTTTTCTTGGGCAGGGAGGGAGAAGTTCTTATAGATGGACTTAGTCGTAAGGATCCCAGCGAATCGGCTGGGAAGCTCTTCAACGGCTTAACGGTTACCGTTAATGGCAGGTATAAACCAGGGACCTTTGTCAAGGTACGGATAAACGGGATACAGGGTCTTACACTTAAGGCAGAACCCTTAGTAGTAGCTTTGAGATAATCGCTCGCACGCAAAAGATAGAGAGGCTTAAAGCTCTTTTTTCGTTTTTGACTTCAATGTTATACCGGCGGTGTTGTCTAATTAACTTTATTTAAGCAACACCTACCCCTCCAAGATGTAATGGAGAAAACGGGGTTAAAATATTTTCCATGAGGAAGGTGGGGTTTTTATTCCTGGGTGCGTTGTTAGGGTGTGTCAGCACCAACTACAATAGTCTATACAACCATCCCGCCGTGATGGACTACACCATATCTCCCTACTACGACACCGATAAGATCAAGATCGTGGCCATATTTCCACGCTTTGACGGTGCACCCAAATCCTCCTTGGAAAGGATAGCGTATGACGCTGCCGCACTACAGCTTCTAAAAACCGGTAAGATAGATGTAGTTGATAGAGTTGAATTGGAAAACATCTTAAAAGAGCAAGAGTTTTCACGATCTGGCCTTGTAGATGAGAAAACGGCTGTAAAGATAGGAGCACTGTTAGGTGCCCAAGCTGTTCTGTTTCTTGACTTCATCAGTGCTGAGAACGATTTAGATAGCTATATAGTTAGAGTTAGTACCAAGTTGGTAGAGGTGGAAACTGGCCGAATACTCTACGTGGCGAGTGCCATAGGAGGAGGATGGGATATGGAAACTGCCGTCTCTGAAGCCATAAAAAACGCCTTAAAACCCCTTATCAAAAGAACGAACCCGACGAAGGACGAGCGCGGGGATTAAATCAGTCCCCCGGCCTGCGACCGAATATATCGGTGACCGTAGTATCACCGCCGAAACGTAGGAGTATCTGGATCATTAAGGTATCTCCCCGTGTGTAAGCATAATGCAGGGGGGTCTGTTTGGCCCAATCGGGGGCGTTGGGATCCGCCCCGTGCCTCAAGAGGTACTCCGCCACGTTCAACCTTTTTTCCATTGCAGCCATATGCAGAGGTGTAAGTCCCCAATAGGTACGGGCACCTGGATCTGCGCCTCTCTCCAAGAGAAGGGCAACTACACCTACGAATCCCCTATAGCTGGCCAGATGGAGTGGAGTTACACCCACCACATCTTCCAGGTTGGGATCGGCGCGTTTTAAAAGGACGGATAAGATGGCCGAATCACCTTCCCATGCACAGAAATGCAAAGGTGTTTGACGGCGATAGTCCCCTAAAGAAACCTTAGCACCGGCCTTTAGAAGAAGGCGCGCTATCCCCACATTTGAGGTACCGCATACGTACATTAGGGGGGTACGGGTGTACTTATCCCGTGCGTTCGGTGAAAACCCTTTGCGGAGGAGACGGGCAACGGCGGCACTGTCTTCTCTCTTTACAGCATCATGAAGTGGATAAGCACCGAGAAGTAGGATCACCATAGTTCAAACGTACGGCTTCTTGCCAAAACCCTTCCTGATTCGTCCAGTACCCTGAAAACGTATGTTTCTCCGTCGGATAGAAGTTCCACCTTTGCGGGAGGTGGCCCAAACCAAAGGGCCGTATGATTTCTTTTCCTGTCCGCCACGTCCCACGCACCAGCATAGAGTAGGATAAGAACATTGGCCGGTTTGTCCAGCCAGGGCCAGTTTTCTTGAACGTACAGGAAAGCCAAACCATCTCCTTCAACCACATCCATCCTCTCTATAGGGTATTCAGAGAGATCCCCTTCTTTGGAGGAAACCCACCAGAATCTGACCGGCCAATCCCCCCTAACCAGATAGTAATCTACCACCGTACCGTAATCCCGACGAACCATCGTCAAAAAACCGGTCGTATCCTTCCAACGGTAGGCATCGGCTACAGGTTTTAATTCACCCTTCAACTTCGGTTCCTTCCACTCTTTGAAAACTTGTAGAAGGGTATCCACCTTGGGCATCCAGAACATCCGAAGATCCACACCGGCGTCGTAAGTGGCCTCCAACTGACGGCGTATGTACCACGCCAATCCCTTACTCTTGGGTACCCTCCAACCGAAGGCTTGAAGCCATACTCTTATCCTTTCCTTTGGAAAACCGAATATCTGCATGTTTAAAAGGGTATGGTAGGGTGCTTGGTAGGGATTTAAAAGCTTTCCCCAGTAGTGAGAGGGATAAGCCATAGGAGAGAGTATATCAAAGAGTTCGGAGAAGGTGAAAATATCCTGACCTATACGGTCGTTCCAATCTCTCCTACGAAAGGGTATCCTACCAAAAATATCGGCCGACGTGGGGAGGGTGTCGGGTATCACTTCCAAAATGCGTCGCAGGGATCTAAAGAGCTGCCTCCGCCTTTCAGGTATCTCAACCCCTACGGAAGCATCGGGCCAGCGAACGTAATCCAGTTGAATTTCGTCCACATAGGGTACTACGGCTCTTACAACCGCTCTGTTGTAATTTTCAACCACGCTGTCACCCGGAAAAACGAAGCCTTCATGCCCCTTTTTCAGAACCTTAAAGAGGAGGGGGTCGTTGAAAACGGTTATACGTCCTATCACGTACAACCCTTTCTCCCTCGCCATCTCGGAAAGAGGTGTTATGTTGAAAGTGTAGGCCTTGGTTTTTAAGGCCAACGGATGTTCAAAGGGGACGCCTACTTCACCCCTAACGGTTTTGAAATCCAATATCACACAATCGAAACCTGACGATTTTATACGTTTTAAGACGTAGTCTGCTCTTTTCTCCTTCAAGAGGTCTTGCGTGCGTTTGTAGCTTATATGGAAACCTGCTCTGCATCCATAAGCCAAAACTGTAAGGAGCATAAGAATCCAATTCTATGGATGAAAGATTTTCTCAACACCTACGGAATGGTGTTGTCTAATTTACGCTACAAAGAGATGGGAAGAGGCCGATTTTGATGAGGATCATGATGAGGGAAGCCAAGAGCATAAGGGAACTCTTAGAGTAGGAAAGGGTTCATATGTGTCTATGCTTATTGTGCGGATGTACCCCAGCACCCTCGTTATCGCCTTCCTCCTCATACAACTTATCTATCAGTCTCTGCTGTTCTTCGCTCAGCCTATGGGACTTCACCTTGTTGTAGAACACCTTCCCACACCTGTGGCACTTCCACAGGTGCCTCCCCCTGCATACCTTGCTATTCTATCTCTGTCTCCCACATCCCTGCCTTATCTCAAAATCGCCGTTTAGACAACATCAAGGTGGTTTCACTTGGAGGCTAAATACCCTCACAGTGAAACCGGTTCGGATGCTACCTCTCCCCAAAGATGGAGTTGGTGGTAGTCGGACTTCGTATCCATCAAATCCCTCCCTGTAGCCGATATTTTCTCAATCACCCATTTAAAGGACATCGTTTCGATGAGATGCGGATGCTACCCTGCGTTTTTCGACCGACCCCTAAAGTTGTATGAGAACCAACAGTGAAAATGCTCTGCCCTTATTTGGACTGGTTAGGGTTGAAAGATTATAGATCTTCCTAAAGCTTTTCTTGGAGCTATAAAAAGTACCTAATAGGAAAACATCTTGTACCTGTGTTAATTATAAAGTTTCAATCATTCAAACTTTATCTCCACCCTTCTATTTTTGGCCCTACCTTCAGGAGTATCATTGGGGGCTACAGGTTTTCGTGAGCCATATCCCACAGTTTTTATTCTCTTAGGATCTATACCCTTGCTTATAAGGTACTCGGCTACGGCCTTGGCTCTTCTCTCGGAAAGTTTCTGGTTGTACTCCTCAGAGCCGATTATATCGGTGTGACCCTCTATAACTATTTTGAGGTCCGGACGACGTTTGAGAAGCTTAACGAGGCGATCCAGTTCCAGCTTGGATTCGGGTTTCAATCGCGCCGAATTGAAGTCAAAGAAGATGTTCTTTAGGACGAAGGATTCTCCCTTCCTTATGGGAGTTATGGGAACCTCTATTCTCTTCTCCTCGTACTCCTTCAAGCCTTTTAAATCAAAGTGCATAGACTGAAAAGCGTAGTTCAAAGAATCAAGGGGTTGGGCACTTACACCGTAGCGTTTTCCAGAGGGCAGAACGACCGTGAAGCGTCCGCTATCGTCGGTTATGGAGTTGAACCAGACCTTTCCAGTTGTCAGATCTTCTATAGTAATGAAAGCCTTTAATGGTCTTTTTGTTTCGGCGTCGTATACGAACCCCTTAACTAGATTCACAGGCTCTGGGATAACCTTCCTCTGCTGGGAGGTCAAGTCTTTGCGGCGCGGTATCTTAGCTCTGTACAGGTGGTATATTCGCACACCACTCTTGGGATCTATAGAATCAACCCGTGAAACGTATATCCAGTCAGCGGCAGCCGGTATAGACAGGAATATGTCGTCCTCTTGGGTGTTGTAAGGTAGACCCAAGTTCCTAGCTCGCGAGAACCTTCTCTCGGTTACCCTTTTGGCGACAAAGATGTCGTACCCTCCGAAGCTGGGCCAGCCGTCGGAGGCGAAATAAAGGGTTTTACCGTCAGGATGGATGAAAGGGGAGAGTTCGTTCCCTGGGGTGTTTATGTTGGGGCCTAAGTTTATCGGCTTGGACCATGTGCTGTCGTTCTCGCGGATACACATCCATATATCCATACCTCCATATCCGCCAGGACGGGTGGAGGCGAAGAATAGATATTTACCATCGGCTGTTATCGTGGCCTGTCCATCCCAAAAACGACCGTTGGGAGGGGAGCCTAAGTTCTTGGGGTCTCCCCAGTTTGCCCAACCAGAACCTATCCGTTCTGACTTGAACACATCCATATTCCCATACCCCCGGCGAAACCCCCCCTTACGCATTGGTAAGGTAGGATGGGGAGCCGAGGGATAGGTAAGGAGAATGGTTCGGTTGTCGGCGGTTATGCCACTTGCTCCCTCAGAGGATTTGGAATTGAGATTCTTCAGGTTTATGGGTTTGCTCCACTTTCCACCTTTCCTGTAGGTTATCCATATGTCCTCTCTACCTTTACCCCCTAAACGGGTGGAAACGAAGAGCATTACATTACCGTCCGCGCTTATAACCGGGGAGTAATCCCCTCCCGTACCGTCACTTAGGATGTAGTAGCTCTTTATAGGAAGTACTAGCTCACTTATCTGCTCAATCTTGATGTTCTTGAAGCGTCTCAGGTAAACTTCCTGTAGGACTTTAAAGTCCTCTATCTTCCTCTCAACATCGGATTTGAGAGGAAACCATTCAGGGTAGTCTCCTCCTGTCTCCGATAGATACGTACGTAGGAGTCCTATGGCTTCTTTGAACTTGTAAGCACGTCCGTAAGATAGAGCCGCGTTCAGCAGTCCCTTAAGGCGAAAGGTATCTCCATACTCTAACTTTTGGGCCGATGCGAAAAAGTAATCCCCTGCAGAGTCGTATCTTCCTAGCTCGTAATACACCCAGCCTAGCTGATACAGGCTCTTTGGATCTTTCTTTTTGGAATACTTTTCTTTGAGCTCATCGTACTTTCTCGCGGTAAAGAGACGATGGTACTTATCCCTCAAAGGGGGAAACATCTCCAACTTACCGAGTGCTGCTATGAGTATTACCAAGGAAAAAATTTTAACATGGAAAAGGGTATCCGGGGGCCAGCGGAGGAGGCCTTTATTTTGTGGCCCTTTGGGTGTAACGTCGTCAGTGGAGTTGTCGTCGATGGGGAAGAGACCGAATATGTTTATTTTGATTTTGCCGCCTTAGTATAGTCACAGGAAAAAATTTAGTGGCATTTATTTGATTTGTGGTGTTGTCTAATTTACGCCACAGAGAGATGGGAAGAGGCCGATCTTGATGAGGATCATAATAAGGGAAGCCAAGAGCATGAGGAGACTCTTATACTTTTTCCCGCAATTGATGTCCTTTTTAAGGAAGCGCCGAAACTTTATCTGGTACATACTCAAAATTTGAATATGGCTCACTTTTTGGGGAGATGATAAAACGAGTGGATATACAGGAATTACACGCGTATACCAGAGGGTGTATAATACTCTATCGCATTATTTGCGTCTCTTTCGGGTTGGCCAAGGGTTGCGCGCTTTGACTGTATAGTATGGAATAGAAGTAAATTTTGAGTATAAATTACACAAAATGTGATATTACGCTTTCCCAGGTATGCACACGTGCAACCCCTGGGCATAAGTTCCTTAATCAATCCGCCACAAAATTTGCCTTTCCCAAAGGGTTTTGGAAAACCCACCGACGTTTCAACCAGTACCCGCTTATCGGCATTTCATATCCAACCCTTAGTGAAACGATAACTTTCCACAATCTCACAACCACACCACCCAAACTGGAGACGACTGAAATTTGATTGCATTGGGCAAAATGATGAGAGAAGTACTCTCC
>JAADCS010000149.1 GCA_013154295.1 Thermotogae bacterium | reverse complement strand
CATATTCTCCTCCGGCGGTATTTTAAAGGGGAAACTACCTGACTATCATCTTGAAAGTCTTCCTCCCTACCCTCACAAGATACACCCCCGCCGGCAGACTCACCCTCCCCTTGCCAGCGTGCTTTAGATGTCCAGCCAAAATACAAGTTTATGGAACTTTTAGGATTTTCCTCATTATTATACCATCTTTTAGACGTTTGATTTCAACGGCGTTGTCGCTTATGAGAGCGTAACTCAAATTATCTAACCAATCTCCTGGACACACGAAGAGTTTTTTCCCTACCTCCCTTATGATCGGTAGATGAAGATGGCCGGATATCACCACATCCACGGCTTTTTGAGAAACTATTCTATCTATGTTTGAAAAATCAAACTCCTCTTCCCGTCTTCTACTTTCCTTAGAGAAAGAGCGAGCCAGCTTTATCCCCAGATCCGGATGGAGAAGTGAGAATAGGAAGTTGGCCCACCCACTGTGAAATAGTGCTCTTATCAGACCTGGTCTACGGCTACCGAAGATGTAATCTCCATGCGTGAAAAGGATCTTTCGTCCCCCCAGGTTTCGCTGGAAACCGTATCTATGCACATACACACCTGCCTTTCTCCAAAAGGTCCCTATCCAAGCGTCGTGGTTACCCGAAACGTAGTGTACTTCCTTATCCCTGGCAAGCATGATCACCGTAGCGGTGAATAGAAAGGCGTACTTGGGTATTACAGTTCTGTATTCGTACCAAAAGTCATACATATCTCCCAGGAGAACGAGAACGTCGTACTTTTCGCGGCGGAGA
This sequence comes from Thermotogae bacterium, assembly GCA_013154295.1. GTDB lineage: Bacteria > Hydrothermota > Hydrothermia > LBFQ01 > LBFQ01 > JAADCS01. The sequence continues at coordinate 39,626 of JAADCS010000149.1, read as the reverse complement.
AGGTCACTCAACATCTCTTCCCGCCTTTCACTACCGAAGAAGAAATGGGAGTCGGAAACTACCAAAAATCGCACGAAAGTTTATTCTAAGGCAGGTCTAAAGGCCCTTTATGGCACGTAGGACATTCAAGGTCTCCCACGTAGCTTTGACATCATGCACTCTAAGGATATGGACTCCCTGTAGATAGAGATAGGAATGGGTAGCCAACGTGCCGTACAATCTATCTTTAGGATCATCGTAACCCAATATGGCACCTAAGAAACTCTTCCTCGATACGCCGTAAAGCGTCACAAAGCCGCTTTCAACGAACAGACGCGCCTCCTTGATCAAGATTAGATTATCTTCAAGACGCTTACCAAAACCTATACCCGGATCTATACATATACTCTCCTCCGGAATGCCGAAGTCTTTGGCCTTTTTAACTCTATCCATCAGTTCTCTAAACACCTCTTCAACCGTATCCTCATAGTGAGGATTTTTCTGCATATCTTTAGGGTTACCGCGTATGTGGTTTAAAACTACACCGGCTCCATAATCGGCAGCTACGTGCAATATACCAGGATCGAAACTACCTCCACTTATGTCGTTTATTATGTGAGCACCGAGGCGTAAGGATTCTCTTGCTACCTGAGCTTTGTAAGTATCCACCGACACTATAGCCTCTGGAAGCTCCGATATTATCGCCTCCACCACCGGTAGAACTCTCCTTATCTCCTCCTCAAATGAAACCGGATCCGAACCCGGACGGGTACTCTCACCTCCTATATCCAATATAGTGGCTCCTCCTTTCAGCATCCGTCTGGCTTTTTCCAAGGCCTCTTCTACATCTAAAACGCGACTACCGGCGAAGAAGCTGTCAGGTGTAACGTTGAGGATACCCATGATGAGGGTGTCAGATACGTCTAAAGTCCTTTCTCTAACTTTCCAGATGTTTCTTCTCACCGCGCTTCACCTCCTTCCCATTGAGTTTGACCACGTAATGTATCCGAGTCTTTCCGATCACCATAGCTGTAGCCGAACAGTACTTGTTCAAGGAGAGACTTACAGCTCTCAAGAGGGCCTTTTCGGGCACTTTTCCTTTAATCTCGTAGATTATAGTGATGTCGGTGTAGATTTTAGGATGTTCATCGCGGCGTTTCCCCTCTACCGATACTTCCATGTGGAAGTCGTATCTCATCTTCTTCAAGATAGAAAGCACATCTAAAGCGGTACAACCTCCGACCGCCACCAACATAAGATCCATGGGGGCCAAGGATCCACCTCCCACGTTGAGAGTTCCCGATGGCACCGAGACTTCAAAACCATCATCTCTCTGCCGAAAGTTGGCCCTTTTAACGTTTGCCATGCGGGTATTCTACAGGAATCCTTCAACCTTAAGATAGAGGCATGAACTTGGAAGGTAAGGGGGTTTTATTAACAGGAGCTACACGGGGTATAGGGAGAGAAACTTTAAAGCTTTTGGTAGCGGAGGGTAGTAAGGTGGTAGCCGTAGGCAGGGATGAGGATCGTTTGAGGGAGCTAAAGAGAATTAAGAACGTTATACCCCTCCAAGCGGATCTTTCGGATCCAGGTCAGAGAGCTAACGTCGTGGGAATAGCGGCTGAAACGTTGGGAGGCTTAGATATTCTTATAAACAACGCAGGTTTCGGAATAAACGCCCCCCTCCTTGAAACCGATGATGAGAGATTAAGGCAGCTGTGTGAAGTTAACTTTTGGGCGCCTCTTCATCTTACACGTGCTTCGGTTCCCTTTTTGAGGAACGAGGGTGTTATCTTAAACGTGATCAGCATGATCGCCTTCGTGCCGCTTCGAAAATGGGCTATGTATTCGGCCAGCAAGGCTGCTCTCCGTTCCCTTTTTTTAGCTTTACGAGAAGAGCTTCGTACAGAGGGGATAAAGGTCATAAACGTGTATCCTCCTGTGACCCGCACCGATTTCTTCAAAACGGCAGGGAGTCATGGGATAAAGGGGATAGGATCCGTATCGCCCGATCGGGTGGCTCGCGTGATAGTCAAAGCTTTAAAGCGAGGCAAGGAAGAGGTGTTCGTCTCACCGTGGGATAGGTTTTTAGCTACATTAGGTATAATATTTTCCCCTTTGACAACACGTATAATAGGGGAGTAGCACTACTTCACCGATCGCTGTTTCTTTGGTTTCACTGTGAGGCTAATCGGCCTCCAAGTGAAACCACCGAATAGAGTTTTGAACCACGGAGTATATGATGAGATGAGGACCGAATTAAAAAATCCAACTCCACGCATCCTCGGAAGATCGCTCTTTGAGGGTTTGGTCACTCTAACTATCCAGGCTATAATAACGGATATGCTTTACCATTCTCCCCCGTTTTATACCGTAAGATCGCATCAGGTGGATCTCTGGATAAGTGAGGAGGCGAACTTTGAATGAGCGGAAACTGAACTTCTGGGATGTTGTAGCTATAGGTGTCGGTGGTATGGTAGGTGGGGGAATATTTGCGGTGTTAGGTCTTACGCTCTCCCTGGCCAAGGGTGGAGCGCCTATATCTTTTTTGCTAGCCGGTTTGGTCGCTTTGCTTACTTCCTATTCCTACGCTAAGCTTTCCCTGCGCTATCCCAGCGAGGGAGGAACGGTAGAGTTTCTTATAAGGGCCTTCGGTAACAATCTATTTACCTCGTATCTAAATACACTACTCTTAGCTTCCTACATCATCATGTTGGCTCTTTATTCGTACGCCTTTGGGTCATACGCTTCCGCTCTATTTACAGGGAGTGAGATAGGTGTAGCGGTAAAGATCTTTATTGTGGGTGTTCTCTTTTTCTTTGGCATCATAAACGCCCTGGGATCGTACATAAGCGGTAAAAGTGAGGACATCATGGTGGCTCTGAAGGTAGGTATCCTACTTCTGTTCGTGGTGATAGGTTTTACTACCGGAGATCTTAGCCGCCTATCTCCTGAAAACTGGTCCAAGCTTGTAGATATACTTACCGGAGGTTTCGTAATATTTCTGGCATACGAGGGTTTTGAGCTGATAGCCAACGCTTCGCATGACGTACACGATCCCCAAAGGGTCCTACCAAGAGCTTACTATACCGCTGTGTCGTTGGTGATAGTTCTGTATGTGATGGTCTCTGCGGTGGCAGCAGCCAACCTAACACCTGAAGAAGTAGAGAGATATAAAGACTATGCTTTAGCAGTAGCTGCCAAACCCGCATTGGGGCATTTCGGTTTCGTGCTTATAGGGATAGCGGCTCTTCTCTCCACCGCATCAGCAATAAATGCTACTCTATACGGAAGTAGTCGTATCAGCTACCTAATAGCGAAATTCGGAGAACTTCCCAGAACGTTAGAAAAGAAAGTGTGGAAAAACGCTACGGAGGGCCTTCTGCTCATAGTTGTACTTTCGGCGCTATTTGCCCTTTTCACTGACCTGGAAAACATCTCTATGGCTGGAAGTGTAGGTTTCCTACTCATCTTCACATCCGTCAATGTGGCGCACTTCATCTTAAGAAAGGAAACCAAAAGTAACGTTTTATTGATCCTATTGGCTATCGTTTCGACTGTAGCGGCAAGCGTTATACTGGTTACCTATAACCTAAAAGCCTCTCCCAACGTTTTAAGAGGGACGGCAGTAGTACTTTTTGGCACCTTACTCTTTGAGGGATCATACAGGATCCTCAGGGGTGTAAACCTAAGGAGGTATGTTGACTGGAGGTTGAAAGACATAGAGGAGAACTTTAAAAGGAGAGAGGAACATCTAAAAAAGTTGCAAGAGGCTATAAAACGGGCCTTTCCCGATGCCCAAGTGGAGGTTGAGGAGCTCCCACCCCATGTGCGCATCAACGTTACAACTTCCCGTGATTGGAAGGATGAGAAAAAGTTGGAGAGCAAATTGAAAGAGGAAGCAGGTTTGGAAAAACACCATACCTTTCACCTGAAGTTTAGAAAGCGACATGGTACAAACACACTACGATAAAATATCCTCCTCTATGGAAACGTACGCCGTGATACTGGCAGGCGGTCAATCCCGACGCATAAAGTCCAAGCTACCCAAAGTTTTCCACAGAGTGTCGGGTAAAATGATGATAGAATGGGTCATAGAGAGCACCTTACCTTTAAAACCTAAAAGCATTCTCATCGTAGGTAATTCATCCAATCACATCCTCCTAAAGAAGGTGGCCTCACGTTATCCCAATACCAAGGTGATAGTTCAAGAGGTACCAAGGGGGACAGGAGATGCGGTTCGGTATGCCCGTGGTCATGTACCTGGAGACGCCACACTCTACGTCGGTAGCGGTGATGCTCCTCTCATAAGATCCACCACCCTACTTAGGATGAGGAAGTTGTTGGTGGAGAGCGGGGCCGATGCGGTCATACTCACCGCTAAAGTGCCGGATCCCACCGGTTACGGCCGGGTAATACGCGAAGGAAATAGATTCGTGAAGATAGTAGAACACAGGGATGCTTCGCCCGAGGAACTGGAGATCAATGAGGTAAATGCGGGTTTCTATATGTTTAGAGCATCCCCCCTCTTTCAAGCCCTTGAAAGAATTTCACCCAACAACGCCCAAGGGGAGTACTATTTGACCGATGTTTTTCTTCTCCTTAGGAAGGTTGTGGTCTTTACGACCGAAGACTATGAGGAAATCTTGGGTGTAAATACCCGGCGTCAGCTGGCGGAAGTGGAACGGATAATGCAAAGGCGTATAAAGGAGAGATGGATGGATGAGGGCATAACCTTCATACTACCAGAGACCATATACGTGGAAAGCTCGGTGTCCATCGGGGCCGACAGCGTTATATATCCCAACGTTGCCCTCTTAGGGAAAACACGTATAGGTGAGAACTGCGTGATAGGGCCTGGTCGCGTACTTAGGGACGAAAATGTACCCGATGGGAGCATTCTCCTATGATAAGACTTATAGGCATACCTTTTGAAACCGAAGCAAACTTCCTACGGGGATCATCGCTGGCGCCCGCCCACATCCGTTGGCATACCTGGGGGGTAGATGATTATAGCCCTCTTCAAAACGCTCACCGCCCTCCCTGCGAGGATCTTGGTGATCTCTGGGAGAACTTCGATCTTCCATCGAAGACCCGTTTAGAAAACCTCAAGGAAAAACTCGTTGCACTGTTGAGGAGATCCTCCCATGTGCCAACGCTGTTCTTGGGTGGTGATCATACCATAACCTACGCTACGGCCAAAGCCCTTAGGGAAGTATCGGGTGAGTTCACGATACTACATCTCGACGCCCATCTTGACCGTTGGAACGATTACGGAGGTAAATTCTCCCATGCTACGGTGATACGTCGGTTAGAAGAGGAGGGTTTCAAGGTGGGAACATTCGGCTACAGGACGGTAGGAGTTCAAGAGTACGAGCCCGACCATGGCGAAAGGTTTTCCATAGATGCTGCCCTTGAATTCGTGAGCTTCCAAAGGAAGGTATTCGTTTCGTTGGACCTCGACGTTTTGGACCCTTCGGAGTTTCCCTGCGTGAGTAATCCGGAGCCCATGGGGGTGTCCTTCAAGGCTCTTTTGAAACTCCTAATAAGCCTAAAGGGGAAATTGGTGGGTGCCGAGATGGTAGAGTATTTGCCCACACTGGATCACTCCCGCAGATGCGGAAGTGTGGCTGCTGTTCTCCTCCGAGAGATCATGATAGTTTTGGCAAATTCCCATGCGTAGGGATGCACTGTTGCTGTCTTCAAACCGTTGGGATGGTGTGTTGGACGTAGGGGTGTTTAAGCTGGCCCACTTTCTAAAGAGAATGGGTTTCAACGTAGAGCACGCAAACCTTGAAAATCCCATAACCTTCCTACGAGGTAAGGGGGGCATAACCCACAGGATGATAAGACCCCTGCCCAACCGATGGATGCACTGGAGATGGCTTTGGGAAATCACGTTTCGCCTGCAACCCTATGCCGGTTTGAGAAGACGTTGGGATCTACTCATGGTAGATGCCAGCCCCTTGCTCTACTTCGCCAACAGGATTAAGGCCTCTTTGAAGGTTTATCGTCTTAACGATCTACTTTTGGGTTTTAAGGTGCCGAAAGTTATACTCCAGGAGGAGAGGGAATTTATCGAAAGGAGCGACCTCATCCTGGTGGCTCACAAGAACCTCATGGGGAAGGTGCCAGAGGGGAAGTCGGTGTACCTTCCCAATCCCATAGAGTTGGACCTTTTCCCCTTGGAAGGGGATTTTCCCCAACCTGAAGACCTCACTCCTATACCCAAACCCCGTGCTGTGTACGTAGGGGCCGTCGCCGACTGGTTTGATTGGAGGAGCCTGCTCTTCGCCGCCCACAACCTAAAAGATATTTCCTTCGTGATCGTGGGACCTGTTAGAGTTCCTCCTCCCTTTCAACTGCCTGAAAACGTTTATATTTTAGGTCCTAAACCCCACAGGGAGGTTCACCTATACCTTCGCCACAGTGACGTAGCCTTGGTGCCCTTTAAGTTATCCCCACTGATAGAGAGCATGGATTTTCCCAACAAGGTTTTGGAATACTTCGCCCTCGGTTTGCCTACGGTTTCGGTATTTTGGCCTTCTTTCGCTAAGAACTTCCCGCAGGTCGTGTTCTACCGTTCTGTCACCGATTTTCCCAGCGCCATAAAAAAAGCTTTACACCGTGGCAAAAATCCCGACCTCCGGCGATTGATCCTCCCTTTTTCAAGCGAGCGTATCTACGCTAAGTTCAAATCGCTCCTAAACCACCTATCGCATTAAAGCTCAACCATCTCAAATATTCCAGCCGCTCCCATACCGCCACCTATACACATCGTTACCATACCGAGCTGGCCTCCTATACGTTGGAGTTCATACAGGAGTTTGGTCGTTAGGATGGCACCCGTAGCTCCCAAAGGATGTCCTAAAGCTATGGCACCACCGTTGGGATTCACCCTCTCGTAGGGCAGGTTAAGTTCCCGGATCACAGCCAAGGATTGGGCAGCGAAGGCCTCGTTCAGCTCTATAACATCTAAATCCTCAACGTTCAGGTTGGCCAACTTCAACGCCTTGGGTATGGCCTTTACCGGGCCTATACCCATTATCTCCGGGGGAACACCTGCCACAGCATAGCTGCGCATGTAAGCTGCCGGTCCCTTTACTCCCAAGGCTTTAGCCTTTTCTTCAGACATGACCAGAACTGCCGAAGCACCATCGCTGGTTTGGGAAGAGTTACCAGCCGTAACGGTACCGTTCTGTTTAAACACGGGTTTAAGCTTTGCCATCTTTTCCAGGGAAGTGTCGTAACGCACCCCCTCATCTACCTCAAAGGTTATTTCCTCTATGTAAGGATTACCATCAACATCTTTCCGTACCACCCTGGTCCTGACCGGGACGATTTGTTCTTTGAAACGTCCTTCCTTGATGGCCCGGGCTGCCTTCATGTGACTCTCGTAACCGAACTTATCCTGATCCTCACGGCTTATCTTATACATCTCCGCCACCCTTTCAGCTGTGAGACCCATAGACATGTAAGTTTCCGGTAAGTTGTTCATCAGGGAAGGGTTGGGTGAGGTCTTTATACCACCCATCGGCACCTTACTCATCGACTCAACACCCCCGGCGATTATGAGGTCGGCCCATCCGGCCATTATCCATTGAGCAGCGATGGCTATAGACTGAAGGCCGGATGAACAGAACCTGTTTATGGTCATTCCGGGTACATCCACCGGTAGGCCCGCCCTAAGGGCAGCGATCCGCGCCACGTTCATACCCTGTTCGGCTTCCGGAAAAGCGCATCCCATTATGACGTCGTTTATCTCCTTCGGATCCACTCCAGATCTTTCTATCACTTCCTTTATCACCAGAGCAGCCAAATCGTCTGGGCGTGTATCCTTCAGGCTACCCCGTGGAGCCTTACCCACCGGTGTTCTTACGGGGTATGCTACTACCACCTTTCTCATAACTTACGTTCATTCTAAAGGTGGCATGCTTTCCACGTTGGGGAAACCGTACAAACAAAACCGGCTTAAACTTAAAAGTTAGTATGAAAGTAGCGCTGATCCCTATGGAAGTAAGAGTGGGAAAGTTCGATTACAACAGGAGGGAATTTGAAAGATTCTTGAGGGAGGTAATGGATTACGCTCCCGAACTGGTAGTCTTTCCAGAGTACTTCCTTACCGGTTTTAAAATGTGGGACTTTTCTTCCGCTCGACTCTACAGAACGATTTTGGATCTTCTTAAGGAGGCGGCCACTTCATTTAACGTCTATATAGCTGCAGGCGTCTTGGAGGTCTCGGATGATTGCGTTTATAACTCGGCAGTGCTCGTATCTCCTAACGGGCGGGTGATACTCAAACATAGGAAGTTCCAGGAACCCATGCGATTCTGCCGTGGAGAAAAACTCGAGGGTGCAGAGACCCCATGGGGTAAGGTAGCTATGATCATCTGCGGAGACTTATACAACGACAGGATAGCTGAGGAGATAAAGAGGGTTAGGCCCGACTATCTTCTGGTACCCATGGAGTATTCCCCACCCTACGGTCCGTTGAACGAGAAAGATATAGAAGCTATGTCGCAGAAAGCGCGCACGTTTAAGAGCACGATGCTCGTAACCAATGCCTTTCCGCCGGGAGGTGCATGGATCTTTGACCGATCTGGAAAGCTACTATCTTCCTCGCAGGATGATACTCCTCTCCTTGTGGAAGCCCCTAGCTAGAGGATTTTATAGTGAAGCGTTACAGCTTTAGAATTATTACTTTAGTGGGCGGTTATGTGGGGATGAAAGTGGAGGTTCGAATCCTCTACCGCTCATTTTAGGAGAGTTATGGGTGAAATCTTAGGAAAGTTTTTCATATGGATAGGGGCGTTTCTGATCTTGATAGGTTTTATCTTTGTGTTTCTATCCAGATTAAGGTTTCCCAGTCTACCCCTTGATTTTCACTTGCGATTTGGAAACGTTGAGGTCTATTTACCTTTGGGCACCTCTCTGCTGCTATCCATTCTCCTTACGCTCCTTTTGAACATCATTCTTTGGCTTGCACTATGGCTTACGAAAGGGTGATAGCCGAGAACCGTAAGGCCCGTCACAATTACCACATAGAGGAAACGTACGAGGCTGGTATAGTTCTGCTCGGGAGCGAGGTGAAGTCTGTAAAGTTGGGGAGAGTGAGTATAGCCGAGGCCTTCATACGACCCAAAGATGGCGAGCTTTACATCTACAACATGCATATAGCCCCTTACGATAAAACCGCTGTTTTTAAGCCCGATCCTAAACGGCCGCGCAAGCTTCTATTGCACCGGCGAGAGATAGATAGGATAATCGGACGGATAACGATGAGAGGTTATACCGCCGTACCCCTTAAGGTTATAAACAAACGGGGATGGATAAAGGTAATCGTAGGTCTGGCCAAGGGTAAGAAGAAGTACGAGAAGCGCGAAGAGATAAAGAGGCGCGATATGGAAAAGGCCATGCGTCGAGGTGAATACTAACGCCCTTAAAATCCCCGCGTGGTAGAATTTTCGCTCTTCTATTTTACGCCCCCACCTCCCCTTTTTACCTACGAGTTTCCACCGGAGACTTCTTACATCAGTGTTGGGTTCTACTTTGCCCAGATTGATAACTTTCAAACCCCGATTCTGTTGCGTGACCTCCCGAAGAACTACACCCTACCGGTCGCCTTTAAAGTCTCTAACGGGATGCGCTTTTACACGGCCGTTATGCTCTCGTCCGAATGGGGACTCTATTTGGCCTTACCCAGTACCCATACCTCTACTCCGCCCTTGGGAACCAGCGCTCTCCAGGGAACCCCCCCAACGCTGCTCTGGGGAGATATAGATGCTACGATTCCGGATACGCTTCTGCCGGTTGAGGTGGACGGTTTAGCTGGAAAAATACCTGTAACCTGGCGGGTAAAGGGAAAGATCAGTGTACTTCCCATAGTGTCATCGAAGTCGGATTTTTCATACCTGCCTATAACCTTAGGTCTATCCCGTAGTTTAGGAGACTATACCGTTTCCTTAGAAGGGAACCTAAGTCGCTTTTCCGGTGAGGGGAACTGGAGTGTTAGATACGTTGGTGATAGGATTTACGAGGATAGCTTTTCTCTGGAGGGAGTGAGGAACGATGCCTATCTATCCTTCCAGTTCGCCGAGGAGAATGTGGGTATCTACGAATACTCCTTCAAGATGGAACCGACCCTACTATATAACGCGGGGTTTCAAATAGGCAAAAGCGTGGGTAATGCTTTTTTTGGTTTGGGAGGAGAGTTTTACCGTTCGGTTACGCTTTCCTTTTGGGATTCCACCTACTACGATGTTATAATTTCTCTAACGGATGAGTGGATCCGAAGTGATCTGTTCAACAACGACCTCAGCGCCGAATATTCCGCTGATTCCGACACCGTCATCCTTAAGGGAAGCGCCGTGGTGGGTTTTAGAACGTCCGGCGCGGTGCGCGATACTCTAAATTCCACCTCAATACACAGCTATTCGGTAGGAGGAGGTGCGTTCCCTTTTCTAACGTTCAGATATTCCCGTGAAGGGCTGTTCTTGAACTCCAAGATCTCCGGTGAAGGAGTGTTTGCCTCTCTTAGAGGTGGAGGACAGTACGGCGGATTCTTCAACCTGGATCTGAGATTTCATGCCCAGAGATTTTCCCGATGGGAGGCGGGTGTGTTCTACGCCTCGGAAAGCTTCGTCTTTTCTTTTAGGCTCTCAAGGGCCTTTGGGCATTTGAACTATGGTTACGTATCCTTCGAGATCCCTCCCATATCCCATCGGATTTATGCTTACTCATTCGGTGTTGGTTTTGCATGGAGGATGTTACCTTAGCCCCCGTAAAATAACTACATGGGGAGCCAGCGGGAGAAGAGGCGACGTGAGATAATTTTAAAGGCCATGCGTGTCTTCATAGAAAAAGGTATAGATAACACGAGTATGGAGGATTTGGCCAAGGCGATAGGTAAGACGAAGAGCTACTTCTACTTCTACTTTAGATCCAAGGAGGATCTGATAATAAACATCTTCCAATATCTAAAGGAGGAAGCTCTAAGACAGCTTGAAGATAGACTTGAAGGTGTAGAATCTCCCAAGGAGAGACTGGAAATTTGGATAAGGGAGCATTTTCGCCAAGTGAAGGAAAATCCGGATTTTTTAAGGTTCGTCTATAGTTTTGTTTTCTCATCCATGGCTAAGCGAATGAACGTAGTGGAATACCTCAAGAGGAAAGATAGATACTTTTCCCTCTTAAACTCCATAATCGTCCAGGGTCAAGAAGATGGCGTCTTCATTGGTGGGGATGTTGATGCCATATCTCACGCCATTCGCGGAGCCATATACGGTTCAATGCGCTATCTCTTTGATAACCCAACCGACTTCAAGAGTAAAGTGGAAGCTGTAGAGGAGGCGGTGGTTCGTATGCTAACTGAAGGGCTCCTCCGTTAGTTTGGTCGGCCGTATAATCGCCGCCTTATGCCTAAGGTTGGAGTAAGGAAACAGGAAGGTGAAACCTTTGAGTCCATGTTGAGGCGCTTTAAAAAGCTGATAGGTCGTGAGGGGATACTTAATGATTATCGTAGGCACCTCGTATATGAAAAACCCTCCGAGATAAGAAAGAAAAAGGAGGCTATGAAGCTGCGGAAGATCCGCAGGAAGTTGATGAAGATGATGGAGGAGGAGTAAGCACCCACCCCTCAAACCCGATAACCTATCAATCAACTTAAAAGGACGTTAGAAGTTTTGGTAGTAATCGAAGTTTCCAATCTCAGGAAAGTTTATAGGGTACCCATACGAGGGGAGGGCTTTTGGGAGAGTATAAGGTATGTTTTTAGCAGACGATATAAGGACGTGGAAGCGGTCAAGGGTATAAGTTTTCGCATAAATAAAGGGGAGGTAGTTGGTTTTTTAGGTCCCAACGGTGCTGGTAAAACCACCACTATGAAGATGTTGGTAGGCCTCATAAAACCCACATCCGGCAAGGTGAGGGTTTTAGGATATGATCCCTTCACCCGCCACAGAGACTTCCTCCGGAGGATAACCCTGGTTATGGGCCAAAAACAGCAGCTCATATGGGATCTTCCTCCCATAGATTCCTTACGTATAAACGCTGCCGTATATGAGATACCTGAAGATGTTTTCAAAGAACGTCTTAAACTTTTAGCCGAAATGTTGGATGTGGAACGACGCCTCTACCAGCCTGTTAGGAAGCTCTCCTTGGGTGAGAGAATGAAGGCGGAGCTTTTAGCGGCTCTCATACACAACCCGGAGGTCCTCTTTTTGGACGAGCCTACGTTGGGTTTAGATGTCAGCGCTCAGATCTCCATAAGGAACTTTCTACGGGAGTATAACGAACGGTTCGGCGCCACCATAATCCTAACCAGCCACTATATGGGTGATATTGAGGCTCTATGCGATAGGGCCATGGTGATACATAGGGGTCGCCTGATATTTGACGGTGAACTGTACGAGCTGGCCGAGAGAGTTATGCCGTTCAAGGCCCTGTATGTAGAGTTTAAAGGCGAAATACCCTTTGAGGATCTACAAAAGTTGGGAGAAATAAGTGAAGTAGAAGGTAAAGAGGTAAAACTTATCGTTAGGAAAGAAAAGGTGTTCGACAGTGTGCGATACATAATGGACAGGTATGAAATAGACGATCTGACCGTCACGGACCCACCTTTGGACGAGGTTTTGGCCAAGGTATTTGAACAGTAGATTGGTGGTTCTTGGACGTTAGCCTACCGTATAATAGTGACCCTATGGATGTGCAACGGGTTTGGGCATGGATAGAGAAAAACAGGAGCAACGTTGTTTTTGGAGGCGCGGTTCTGGCTATCATTATTAGCGGGATCCTGTACCATTTTTACAGCGTGATCCAGGATAGCCGGAGTAAGGAGGAGGAGGTTCAGATCCTCTACATCAGAGCTATGATAGGAGATCCATACGCTCTAAACCGTTTAAAGGATTTGGTTGCCTCCAATCCAAACACCTTTTGGGGAAAGATGGCCGCTCTGGATCTGATGTTCTACAATCTTTTCCAAGGGAAGGAGAAGTCGGCTGCCGGTTACATAAGGTTCCTCGAAAAGGCCAAAAATCGCCTCCTTAAGAGTGCTTACTATTCTCACGCTTCCTCCTTCAAGTTGAATGCCGATAATCCGCAAGAGGCCCTGGATCTCCTTAGAGAGGGTGAGAGAGGGTCTGCCTACCGAAGCTTAAAGGATTATTTCCTCTACCGTAGGGCCGAAGTACTTTTCAACGAGGGAAGGTTAAAGAATGCTGAAGAACTTCTTCGGAGTTTGACTGATGATTACGACTCCGCTTACAGGGAGGATGCTCAGGCGCTCCTAAGGAAAGTTGAGCTCCTAAAAGGGGTAGAATGATGTTCATGGGTACTCCCAACTTCACCGACAAGGCCCGGCGATTGCTAATGGTAGCCCGCCAGGAGGCCATGAACTTCAACCACGATTATATGAGTGCTGAGCATATGCTCCTGGCTACGACCCGTCTTAAAGAAAGTATGGCCTACGTGATCCTTACGAACTTCGGTGTGGATCTGGATGAGCTCCGTGAGGAGCTGGAGAGAGGGCTAACCCGCGGCCCAAGAAGGAAAACCTTCCATCAGGAGATTCCCCTTTCGGCTACTGCAAAACGGGTTCTGAACATAGCGGTAGATGAAGCGAGAAAGTTGGGTAGCCATCAGATAGGTACGGAACACATACTCCTTGGGTTGGTGGAGGAGAAGAACTCCTTCCCATCCCAATTACTCCGTAACAAATACGGAATATCGCCCGAATGGGTGAGACAAGAGATCATCCGCCTTAGGGACATGGGAAAACACGACGACAACATTTCCCCCTACGGAGGTTACGACTTTACGAATCCGTTTTCCCTAGGTAGTAGGGTAGGAGGACCTCGTCGCCGCCCTATAAAAACACCTCCTAAAAAGAGCAACACTCGAACCCTGGATCAGTTTTCTGTAGACCTGACAAAGTTAGCCAGAGAAGGTAAGTTGGATCCGGTAGTGGGAAGGGAGCGGGAAATAGAGAGGGTTATTCATATACTCTCGCGAAGGAAGAAAAATAACCCGGTTTTACTTGGGGAACCGGGTGTTGGTAAGACCGCCATAGTGGAAGGTTTGGCCCAGAGGATAGTTAAAGGTGACGTACCGGATGTCCTCAAAAACAGGCGTATAGTGGCCTTGGATCTAGCCGGCATAGTAGCCGGCACCAAATATAGAGGGCAGTTTGAAGAGAGAATAAAGGCTATAATAAATGAGGTCACCAACGCACCTGATGTTATTCTTTTCATAGACGAGCTTCACACCTTGGTGGGGGCAGGAGCGGCTGAAGGAGCGCTGGATGCGGCCAACATCCTCAAACCGGCGTTAGCCAGGGGGCAGATCCAGATAATAGGAGCCACCACGGTAGACGAGTATAAAAAGCACATAGAGCACGACGGTGCCCTTGAAAGGAGGTTCCAACCGATATACGTAGAGCCGCCTACCGTGGATGAAGCCATAGAAATCCTTCGCCATCTCAAACCTCGCTATGAGGAGTTTCACAAAGTGAGATACACCGACGAGGCCATAGAGGCTGCAGTTAAGCTCTCGGATAGGTATATAACCGATAGAAATCTACCTGACAAGGCAATAGATTTGATGGATGAAGCGGGTGCCGCTGTAAAACTCCAGGAAGAGAGAAACGATGCCAGGGATGAGATAGAACTGCTCAAAGAGGAGTTGGAAAAGGTCCGTCGCCTGAAAGAGTTCTCCATCCGAAGGAGTATAGCCGCCCGTGAACAGTTTGAGAGAAAAGAGAGGGAGCTCCTTGAGAAGATAGAGCAGCTTGAAGAGGCCAACCGCCCAACGGTTACGGAGGAGGATGTGGCCAAGGTGGTAGCCCGTTGGACAGGCATTCCAGTTTCACAGATAACCTACGATGAGTCAAAAAAACTCTTACATTTGGAGGAGGAACTCCGTAAAAGGGTGGTGGGGCAAGACGAAGCTATAGAGGCTTTGGCTAAAGCTATAAGAAGAGCCAGATCGGGTATAAAGGATACGAGAAGACCCATAGGCTCCTTTCTATTCTTGGGGCCAACGGGTGTGGGTAAGACGGAACTTGCCAAAGCTTTGGCGGAGTTTATGTTCGGAAGTGAGAAGGCCCTGATAAGGGTTGATATGTCCGAGTATATGGAAAGGCACAGCGTATCCCGCCTTATAGGTGCCCCTCCAGGATACGTGGGCTATGAGGAAGGAGGCCAGTTAACTGAGGCGGTAAAGCGCCGTCCGTACTCCGTAGTTCTGCTTGACGAGATTGAAAAGGCCCATCCAGAAGTGCTCAACGTTCTGCTCCAGGTCTTGGAGGACGGTATACTGACCGATGGTTTGGGTAGAAGAGTCTCTTTCCGAAACACCATAATAATCATGACCAGCAATATAGGGGTAAAACGCATAAAAGAGGCCAGAAGGATGGGCTTTGGAGTGGATAGCGGCGGTTCCGAATACAGTTTTTCCTCCATCAAGGCTCTTTTGATGAACGAGATAAAACGTACGTTGCCTCCGGAGTTTATAAACCGTCTGGACGAGATAATCATCTTTAGACCCCTTGAGAGAATGGATCTGCTGCGAATAGTGGATATAATGCTTAGAGATCTGCGGAGAAGGTTGGCGGAGAAACGCATAGAGCTGGAACTTACACCTCACTTCAAGGAATTTTTGGTAGACAAAGGTTACGATCCTGAATACGGAGCCCGTCCCTTACGGAGGGTAATTCGCAAATACATAGAGGAACCCCTATCTGAGCTGCTAATAGCGGGGGACATCAGAGAGGGTGATACCGTGGTAGCGAACGTTCAAGACGAGGAACCGATTTTCAAGCCTAAACGCCCCCTTGCCACCCTTTAGGTAGGTTTCACCTTTATAATATCAACCTCGCGAGGCGGCGTAGCTCAGCCGGTTAGAGCGAGGGTTTCATAAACCCTAGGTCCGGGGTTCAAGTCCCCGCGCCGCCATTACGTGTATTTTCAGACGTTACCGCTGTACTTTTACACGATAAGTTTTGGGGGATATGTTAGTTTGGAAAGAACAGGGAGTGTGGAGGAACTGTTCAATAGAGCCACATGGATAGGGGAACCTTCGTTTATGCAACGTAACGACGTTTTCTATCACTACTACTATTCGGTTGAGAGTAACAGTAACGAATACTCATCGGAGTTAATGCGTCTCCGTTCTCCCAGTTTCGCAACGCCCTCCTTCTTCGCCTTCGGGAGGAAGTTCGAATCTGTTTTCCTTCAGATCAAGGGGGAGTTTTGGGGGAGTTACAGAGATCAGGTGGGTGACTATCAGAGCGACTTGGTATCTTTATCTGGCGTTTTGCCCAACACTCCTTTTGGTGAAGTCGGTTTCGAAGTCTTTTACGCCCACTTTCAAAGGAGTGCTTACATAGGTTCCTATCCGATTGATACGGGAGGAGGAAGTGTAGTGGTGGACTTCTATGAGGAGTGGATATACCGGGATGGTCTTGGGGCACGCTTTACCCATTATGGCGAGGATTATAATCTCACAAGTGGTTTCGTATATGCTTCAGCTGATAGGTTGGTCCCTCTTTTCTTGGAGTTCAAGAAGCTGTTGGGAGGTACCTCTATAACTTTTAGACAAGCAGCCTTTTGGGGAAGTACCCTACTTCCTCCAAAAGTAAGTGTAACTGTAGATAGGGAACTGGTAATGGGAAGGAGCAGCCTCCTATTGAGGGCTAACGCCGGTTTCTTCGCTCGTCCCAGTGATGTGTTCTCATTGCAAAGGTCTCCAATATTAGATTTGAGAGCCAGATATATGCGGTTCGGTCCTTCGGGTGAGATGACACTTCTTGCCCGTGGATATATGACCGAAAACAACGGTCGCGAGCTCGGGGGAGAGGTCTCCATCTCCTACCGTCTCGCTAAACCTCTACGTCCCGCCTTCCTCTTGGGATTCATATATGCGGGTCCCGAAAGGGGACCCTATGTGGGGTTTGAACTTAAGAGGGGGATCGGAAGCCTGAAGCTGGGCTACTATCACGCGCATAGGTCGCTTTACTTAGGAGTGAGGTTGTCCCATGGAGTTTTTGCTCTTTAGTTTAGGTCTAAAGACCACGTTTCCGGGTGTAGTCACGAACGTACTACCCCTGGTGGTGGCCTATCCCACTGCCGGTTTAACCATTAGCATGGGCGGTTCATCCTACGCCTCCTTGGAGGTTGGTGCTTTGAATTTAAGGTCAGGGAAGTACTCGCTGTCCCTTGTAACTTCCAGCTTTTACATAGGAACGTATTTGAACAGCTGGGATGTGGCTTTGGGGTACTCGGTTATGGGAGCAGGCATAAAGGGGCTGGCTATAGAGGATCAGGGATATATGGGATTGCTGATCAGAGGGGGCTATATGAAGCGCTTCGGACGCGTCTCCGTCTCCTCCGGAGGAATGGTAGCTGTCTATCCCATGGTCGTTTCGGGAAAGGCATCCATCCTACCAGTACCTTTCCTGTACTTTGACGTCGCCTATGGATGGTAGGGTGCGGGAGCGGATACTATCCGCTCCAGACTCACCGGGGGTTTATGTTTTTAAAAAGAATAAACGAGTTTTATATGTTGGTAAGGCAAAATCGCTTAATCGTAGGTTGCGTTCTTACCTACACGTTGACGAAGGTAGGCTGAACAGGATGCTGAACGAAGCGAACGTGTTGGAGATCATACCCACCGCCGATGAAGAGTCGGCATTGATCTTAGAGGCACAGCTTATAAGAAAGTTCAAACCACCCTTTAACGTGCGTCTTAAGAATCATCATCCTTTTCTGTATCTGCACCTAAGTGAGGATCCTTTTCCTAAAGTTTCCATAGTGCGAAATCCAGAACCGAAAGGGAAGACCTACGGCCCCTTCTTGAGCCGCAAAGGGCTGAGGGAGTTTTTAAAGGTGGCCCGCAAAGTTTTTCCTATAAGGAACTGTTCTTTGCGCCTGTCTGCCCAACGGAAAATATCACCATGCGTGGAGTATCACATAGGTCGATGCCTAGCCCCTTGTGCCTACGAGGTTTCCAAGGAGTATTCCCAGATGGTTGAAGGTTTCGAGAGATTGCTTGAAGGGGACCTACCGTGGGTTAGAGATCTTTTGTACAGAAACATGATGGAGGAGGCGAATAAGTACAACTATGAGGCTGCGGCCATGTGGAGAGATAGACTGAAGGTGGTGCAAAAGGTGTTGGGTCGTAAGAGGGAAGGGCGCAGAGACGTTTGGGCCATGGCCATCCATGGCGAGCTGGCCGTTGTGGTTCTCTACTCTATGCGCGGCGATAATCCGTTGGATGTAGTATCTTTCTTAGTGAAACTGTCAGCCGGAGGCGAAGCCGCTACACTGCGTGAGATGCTCACTCTCTTTTACGCCAACAACGTGGAGATTCCAGATGAGATCGTAACTCACGTTTCTTTAAACGTCGGGAGCGTACGTTCTGCCAAGGTTAAGGTGATCCCCTCCGACGACCCCACGGTACGTCTGGCCTTAGAGTATGCCCATGATAAACTCATATCCCATCTTAAAAGCAGGGAACGGATGGACCCGGCCTTGCTCTCGCTGAAGGAGAAACTCCACCTACTCCAGTTACCCAGGCGGATAGAAGGTTACGACATCTCTCATATCTTCGGTGAATACAGGGTCGCCTCGGCGGTGGTTTTCGTTGATGGGAAACCGGCAAAATCTCTTTATAGGCGTTACAAGATAAAGAATGAAAGGTGGGCCGATGATTATGCGGCTATGTACGAGGTGGTCAAGAGGAGATTTACACGTTTGAAGGAGGAGAACGAAACCCTACCCGATCTGGTTCTGATAGACGGAGGACCGGGGCAGCTTTTCCACGCCCTAAAGGCTATGGAAGAGGTCGGCGTTTCAGTGCCCACCATCGCTTTGGCCAAAAGATTTGAGAGAATACATCTGCCAAATGGTGGAGTGATCCAGCTGAAAGTTACGGATCCGGCCCTCAAGATTTTGATGCGGATCAGGGATGAGGCTCACCGTTTCGCACTAAAATATCATAGAACCCTTCGTAGAAAGAAACTGCGCGAGAGCATTCTGGATTTCATACCCGGTATCGGAAAGAGAAGGAAAATGTTGCTTCTGTCCCACTTCGGCTCCGTGGAAAGGATAAAGGAAGCTTCCTTGAACGAGATCACCTCCTTGCCAGGTTTTGGCCCGGAGCTTGCCAAACGGATAAAAACCTATTTGACGGGGGAACGTTGGTAGAAGCTTGTTTGGTTCTCGGTCATTCGTTTCTATGCCGTACGCTCTCTATCACTGAAGCCGACAGTCTGACCCGCGCCTCTTTGAGGCATTTGGCTGACCATGGATACCCCTTTGCCAGAGCCATGGTTTGGGTCTACGAGGGCGAATATATCGCTTTGATAGATAGGGGTAAGTTCTACGTCCTGGAAAGACCAAAACTTAGGGGAACGATTTCATCACCTTTAAGGAATTGGTTCTTCGGTGACCTTTACGGCAAAGCTTTCAGGTTAAATTACATAGAAAGAAAGGCAGCTCTTCTTTCGCATTATGGGGTAAAGGTTGGAGTATTTAAACGCCAGGGAGACGTCGTATTTGACTTTGGGAAGGCTCGCGGATCTTTGGGAGGGAGTCTGTACGGTGGACAAAAGGGGCTCAAGGGAGAATTCTTTACAGGGGGTGGGAACCTTTTAGGTTTAGGCTTGAGGATGGACTTCTCTGCGGCTTACGATGAAGAGGACATGATCACCGAGCTATCCCTTGAGGTTCCTCCGATAATGGGGCCAGCTCTGGAGTTGGCAGGAGGATATGGAAGGTCCTCATACGGGTCGTATTATCACCTCTTGACCTTGGGTTGGATGTGGAAGTACCCGCTAAGGTTCGGAGTGGGTTGGGGGTACTCACAACTTCCCTTCTCGGTCATAGCTATTGAAAGTTTCACGACTCTAAAGTTAAGAAGTGAGTTCTTTATGTGGTATGGAACGTTTGGTTACAGGTTGAAGATGAGTTGGGGCTTTCTATCTCTTTTCACCTTTAGAGGTATAGGTGATTGGAAGGAAAGGGTAGGGGGTGAAGGAAGGTTCAGAGAACTGGGAGGATCCTTTCACTTTTCAGATAACTTTGCGGTTCTCAGGATGGAGTTTCCACTTTTGAGAACAGCCACCTTCCGTTCTGGTCCCTTCGTGGATTTGCTCCTTGAAAGGGAAAATCACCCTCTCTGGGCTTACGGTCTTTATGCTACCTTCGGTAGAAGCTTCAAATTTTTCGTTACAGGGCGCAGGTATGTAGGCATCCGGGGTTCGGTGGAGCTTCAGTAATATGATGCCACTTAAGTGTGAGGGTATTTGAGATCCAGGAGTAATACCTTTCCGCCTATCCCAATCATAGAAAGGTCGGCAATACTCAAACCGGTTTCACTGTGAGGGTGTTTAGCCTCCAAGTGAAACCACCTTTTGTGTATGCTCGCAGCAAATTTCCCAAGGTCGAACCTTTGAAAGGTGGTAGCATGTTCAAGAGGACGTTTATGAAGTAAAATAGTATTACTTCCCATCCTCCTATGTGCTCACCCTATGAAGCATTACGATGTAGCGTTGAGAATAATCGCACCGTGCAACAGCTAAAACCGGACAAGTCCAACTCCTTCACATATCGCAAGGCGGTCACCTATTCCTTTCCGTCAGTATATAGAGGGCTGGGAGTACAAAGAGAGAGAAAAGAGTACCCCAAAGAAGTCCTCCAAAAAGAGCCACAGCTATGGGTTTACGATATTCATATCCCTCGCTGACCATGAATATCATTGGCAGAAGCCCCATAAGGGTCGTTATGGTAGTTATGAGGATAGGTCTAAGACGTACGAAAGCTGCCTCCACTATCCTATCCTTACTCCGCTTGTCCTGTAAGCTATCCGCCATCGAGAGCATCACTATACCGTTATTCACAACGACACCGGACGATACCAGTATCCCAAGGGCTGAAACCAGTGAGAAGCTAACTTTAAAAAGCCACATAAAGAGCAAAGCACCGGCAAAACCGTAGAGCACACTTGTGGCTATCAAAAATGGTTTCTTCAAACTTTCAAACTGAGCCACCAAGATGGCATAGACCAGAACCACAGATAGAAAGCCCGCGAGAGCTAGCTGTCGTATCATATCCAAAAGATCAACCATCTCTCCCCCTAAAACGTAACTGTAGCCCGGTGGGAGCTTAAAACGGGAGAGCAGATCTTTCGTCCTCAGGTAGAGTGAAAAGAGATTCGGCGTGCTCCTATCGGCTCGAACATAGACCACGTTCGAACCGTTCTCTCTCTCTATGACCGATGGAGCCTCTATGGTATCTATAGAGGCAAAATCCACCAGATAACCTACGGCCGAATCTCCCACTATGGGATAGGTGACCAAAGGATAGGAGGTATCTGCCCCTACCACAATACCACCGACCCTATGACCATGAGCTAAAATGTAGAGGTCAGCCTGGGCGTTAAAGATAGATGTTCCTAAAGCTTTCACCTTCTCGTGAAGTTCTATACGTTCCATAGGTTTGGGAGGTTTGAGATCTACGCTTGTGTTCCTTATGCCCGGCAGGCTGCCCAACTCCTTGGCGAAGCTTCTTGCCATATCCGAGAGTAGTTTTGGATCCTTCCCCACAAAACCGACCACCACCGATCTCCCTCCCGCACCGAACATAGTTATCTTTTCCACAGGTATAAACTTAACCTTTTTTCCTGGAAACGGGGGCAAAATCTCTTCTATCTTCTTCTCTATCTCCTGTTGAGTTCTCTTCCTCTTGGTTCTCTCCTTAAGACGTACGAAAACTTGGCCCTTATAAGTTTCGGTGGCACCACCGCCATAGGCCAGTATGCCCTTCGGGACATTTTTGGGAGCGCTTACGAAAACCGCATAATTCTCAACCTCCGGGAACCGACCCACTATGCGAGATACACTTTTCATATAGGTTGCCGTTTTTTCGTAAGGAGTGTTTGGAGGAAGTTCTACCTCCATGTAAATAAAGTCCGAATCCAAAACCGGAAGAAATTCACTGCCTATGAAAGGGGATAGACCCAACGGTAGCAATAAAAGTAATGATACCAAGACTGGTAATCTCCAACTTCTCAGATAACCACTCAAAATTCTCCTGTAAAATTGGGCCAAAATCGGCATACCCCCTTTGACTCTCCCCAGAAGAAACTGTACATAGGTAGGCGTTATAACCACAGCCAGAAGTAAGGTGGAGATGAGGGAGAAAACGACCGCCACAGCTACATTTTTAGCGATCTGACCTATCGGTCCACTAAGATAAACCACCGGAAAAAATACTATTATAGTTGTCAGAGTGGAAGCGGTTATGGGACCTATAACTTGAAATGCTCCCTCCAGGGAAGCTCTTTTAGGACCTAATCTTAAGCCCCTTAAACGATAAATGTTCTCGCTTACCACTACGGAGTTATCAATGATCATTCCTATTGCTAAAGCCATTCCTACTAGGGTCATAGAGTTCAGTGTATATCCTAAAAAGTGCATAGCCATAAGAGTAATAACTATCGCTGGCGGAATACTCATGCTTATTGCTAAGGCTAATCTTATACTCCTTGTAAAGAAAACGACGAAGAAAACAGCCAAAAGGGCTCCTATAGCGGCGGAGTTAGCCACCTCTCTCACAACTTTCTCTATTAGGAAACTCTGATCCATGGCTATCCAGAACTTGAGATTTCCGCTGCGGCTTATTTCTCTGAGGATGGCTTTGACTTTACGGCCTACCTCATAGGTGTTGGCACCAGCGACCTTAAAGACAGGACTTATGATCGCAGGAGTATCGTTGTTCAGTTGCAGGACTTTATACTTTTCCGTGAAATCCTTTATATCGGCCACTTCGTGGAGGAATATGGGCCTGCTTTTGAACCCTACAACCAGCGATCTCCATCCCAAAGAATCGGGTAAGCCCCCTGTCAACAACCTCTCATCGGCTGGAAGATCCTTACCCCTATCCTCTACAGCTGCTACCACCTGTGTCGGTTTTATCCTGTAGTAGGCCAAACGATCCGGCTTCAGGGCTACCTTTGTATAGCTTTCCTCGGTAAAAAGGAGAGGGGCTAATGCCACTTCACTTATGGAAGATACTCTATCTTTCCAGATTCTTTCAATAACATGGCGATCTTCTTTGGGGAAAGTGACAGTTATAATGGGGAAAACTGACGGATCAAAGGGAATCACCGTAGGTTTGCCGGCTCCCTCTGGTAGTTCCACACCCCTTATTCGCTCGCTGACCTCCATAACCCCAGCATCTAGATTTTTATCGTAGGAGAACGAAACCTCAATTTGCGAATAGCCCTGGGTACTTTTGGATTTGATTTTGACTACACCCGATATTCCCCTGAGTGCGTTTTCTAAGGGTTCCGTTATATCTTCAGCTACGGTTGAGGGACTGGCGCCAGGGTAAGGGGTTATGACAGTAACCGTGGGCGTTGAGACATCCGGTAGGAGATCTATTTTGAGTTTGAGAAGAGAATAGAGACCCGTTATCAAAAGAGCTGTAAGGAGAACGCTCACCCCTATCGGATGCTCAACACTCCAACGCACTATCCCTTTCAAGGGATCCTATTTTACAGCGGTTATCTTTGTTTCCTCAACATCTTTAGGCAGATAGAAAGTGGGAGGGGATATAGAGGGGCACCCCCTCCCATTCTGCTTATCTCACAAGAGGTTTGATCAAAACGCCCTTGTCGGTGCGAAGAACAACGAAGTACACACCCTTCCTGTAGGGAAGATCGTAGGTAGCAGGTTTGTTGTTTCTATGAGCCTTGAGGAGTCTTCCGCTCGCTGAATATACACGCAAAACGTAGTTACCACTGTAAGTCACCTTTATGGTGTTATTCTCCATGATCATGGCATCTCCACTTAGACGGGGTCTCTCACTGATGTCCAAAACCATCACCTTATGGTATAGATCGCTATAAGACTGTGGCAAGGGGGTACCAGCTATGTAATATATGTAGGTGGCCGAATCAATATGGGTAGCGTACTTACCGGTCCCTATGTAGAAGATGTGGCGGTCGTATTCATATATGTCCACGGAGTCTACGTTATAAGCGGAGGAAAGATAGGAGCCCCATACCTTTATCCGTAGCGGTCTAAAGGCCACCTCGAACTCTGAAGATGTAGCGTTTGTGACCTGGGCAGTTGAATGTAAGACCCACGCCGTATCTACTATGGAATCTCCGTCTATATCACCTATGGGAAAACGGGTGTTCAGAGGTCCGATGAGGCACGTATCCCAGGCCTCCCAACTATCCCCAACGCTGGGGTTATACTTGCCCGTCATGTAACCGCCCTCCCCGTAGAGTGTACCGTCAAAATACAGAAAGAGGGTATCGTTTATTGTGGAGAGGGAATCGGTGGAACCTATACTCACGTATAGGGCAAGTTCGGTGCTCGGTTTGTAGCAGGACCCTAGCGTGTCTATGGTGCCTGTGGCCAAGACGCTGTCGCGAGTGGTACCACTGCCATACAACTCACCGGAGATGTTATAGCTCCAAGCTGCACCGCTCGTAAACCCTACCCAAGATAGGGAGAACGGTTTAAACTCATCCTTAAGCATCTTAACGGCTATCCTTTTTGTCAGGGCCTCCTTCACCTTAAGATGAAAGGAAGGATCTACCCAGAAATTTGCGATCAACCACATCATAACTCTTCATTATAAGGATGAAGCGGTCTCAAAACCAACATCTTTGCAACCATAGAATAGCGGCCGCTATGGATAGGAAAGTTCAGTTTCCCGTTGTGGGGAAGATTTCTCCAGAGTTCTTCGATGAGTACATCTTCCCCCACCTTGGAGCCGAACGGAAGGAGGTGATCGTGCCTCCCCAACATGGTGTGGATACCGGAGTTGTAAGTATAGGCTCCGGTAAGGTGCTGGTTTTTACCACCGACCCCATATACATCCTGCCGGCCTACGGATGGGAAAACGCCGCTTGGTTTGCCTGGCATATTCTGGCTTCAGATGTGACGACTTCAGGATTTCCCCCTACCTACATAACCGTTGACTTCAACCTACCTATGGATATAACCGAGGAGGAGTTCGCTACCGTTTGGAAGGTATGGGATCGTGAGAGTAAAAAGTACGGAGCTACGGTAGTTACAGGCCATACAGCCCGTTATCCTGGAACTACCTATCCGATGGTTGGGGGAGCTACTTTCGTGGCACTGGCCGACGAAGATAGGTTTCTAACTCCCAAGATGGCAAAACCCGGAGATGCTTTGATAATCACCAAAGGACCCGCCGTTGAAGCCACGGGTATCTTCGCCAGTTTGTTCCCCAACTACATAGCCGAAAGACTGGGAAGTGAGGTGGTTGAGGCTGGACAGAAACTCTTCTATAAGATGAGTACGGTAGATGACGCTTTAACGGCTGTGTCTGTAGGCTACAGGAACGAGGGAATTAGGGCCATGCACGACGCTACCGAATGTGGCATCTTAGGAGGAGTGTATGAGATGGCCGAAGCTTCTAATGTGGGCGTAATTTTCTACAAGGATAGAACTCCGATCCAACCAGGGGTTCTGGAGATAACCTCTTTATTCGGCATGGAACCCTTCTCGTCCATAAGTGAAGGAACGCTGGTGATAGCTGTGGTACCGGATAAAGCCGATGAAACGGTTAGACGTCTTAAAACTAAGGGTATAGATGCGGCTATAGTCGGTGAATTTCTGCCACCCGATAAGGGCATGTGGATCGTTGAAAACGGCATCAAGAGGCCCTTGGAACATCCACGTGTTGATCCCTTCTGGGCTGCTATAGATAGGGCTATAAAAGAGGGACTAAGTTGAGAGAAATAGTTCTGGCATTCCTCACGGGTTTTTTGACAGGGGTGGTATTCTCTTTAGCCCGTCTGCCTATTCCTGCTCCCCCTACCTTGGCGGGTATAATGGGAATAATAGGTATCTTTGCTGGTTACCTCCTAGTAAAACATCTAACTTCCAAATAAAAGGGGGCCAAAGGCCCCCTCGTTTTATTTTCAAGATTTTTTAGGGTTCAGCGTACTACGATTGTTCTCATACCGGAAGAGGTCTTTACAAAGTAGGTGCCAGGTTTCAAGTCTACACGGGTCAAGGTGGATGAGCTACCCTTAGCCACGAGGCGACCGGCGGTGTTATACACCTTATAGTTACCCTTTACGTAGAGGGATCCGTTGGAGACCTCTAGTTTACCATTGACGGGTTGAGGTAGTTCCACTACGCCGGTAGAAGAGCCAAAGAAGTGATAGTCGGTACGCACATCAAAGTCGCCCGTATTTGCAAAGCGACGGGACCAGGCCACATGTAGGAATTGACGTCCTGTGGTTGTGTCCTCCGGACCTGTTATAACCGGATGCCATGTGGTAAGTACACCGTATTTGAAACTAGGATCGTTTATGCTATCGCGATAGATCCAGGAGCCACCACTTATGGAATGTGCGGCTACCATCACATACATCGTATCGGTTACACTATCGACGGGGGTTTCCTTATCACCGCGAAGCATGGTCACCCATACGGTATCGGCCGCAAAAGCCACCGTGGGCCAAATTTCATCGTCCAAGGAGGCACTACAGCTGTAAGACGTGAAGGAAGCACCGGCATCTGTACTATATTGGAGCCGACAGTCATAGTCACTGGAGGAGAAAGGATAGGTGTATACCACGGCGAAATAGGGACCACCTCTATAACCGCGCACGTAGGGGAAATAGCCTTTACCAAAAGTGGCACTGCGTTCGGTCCAGCTGGATCCAAAGGGAGAACCATCGGCCAGTAGAACCGTGTCACCGTTGGTCATATAGGCGAGCAGCAGTTTGGATCCGCCGGAATTGAAGTAATCTATGCTGAGACGATTTACGGTGGTATCACCACCAACGGCATACGCTATTCCACCGTAAGAGGATACGACGGTGCTATCCGGATATTCTATACGAACGAACATCACCGAGTCTTTGTCAGCGTTCCAGTAAGCCATGTATATCCAGCTGGATGAATAGTATTCGTAGTCCGTGGTGATGGTGGGGTAGTCTTCATAATCTATAGCGTAGGATACACCGTACAGGTAGGTGCTACCATCCGATCTGTTAACCCGAAGAATACGTACATCGTGATCACTTGAAGAGTATATCTTGGAGAAGGCCACCCAGACATGGGTGGAATCCAAAGCTATGCTGGGGTTGTGAAGCGTGCCGTAGTAGTAGTAAGATACCCAACGACTCCAGGATATGCTGCTGCTACCAAAGTTCACTATGCCTTTATAAAGGACGACGCTGTCGGTTATAACCACGGCTGCGAAGAGGGTATCACTTCTGGGATCCTTTACCACGTCAAAATACTTCTCATCGTAACCGCCAAGGGCAAGGGAACCGTCCAGGCTGCGCCATAGGGGTTTTTCAAAAGAGGATGCCTTAAAGGGTTTAGCGCGGTTTCTATAGACTTCGTCCTTGAGAGCTACCATGGGGGCTACGTGTACGTTATCTATAACCTTTCCCCCGTAAAAGGCACGTAGAAGCTCTGCTGCAGCGGCAGAACGACCTTCTTGCTTCAAAGCTTCAGCTTGACGGTCTACCTCGGTTATCTCGTTTTGACGAGATACCGTCTGCTCGCTCACAAAAACCTTATCAGTTAGTGCTATCAACCATAACATACTCCACCTCCTTGATGGGATTATATAGAGGAAGGATGTGCATTTTGGGAGTGTTTGTAAATGTGGATGTTGTCCAAACAACTCCTAAAGTAAAGACGAAGGGTAGAAGAAGAAGATAGGAAAGTATCTCCTCCAAGTGAAACTACCTCCATGATCTGTTGCCTATGAAAGTTCAAACCGTTTGTAAATTTTTAGAACCGTAGGGGACGAAAAAATCGTCTTCTATCTTTCAGGGAATTTCGGATGCGTGCCCAAAAGGACGTTTATGTAGCAAAAGGGTTTTATTGTTTTGCACCCAATATGCAAATGCCGTAGAATAGGAATTTCTAACGTAATAAAAAGGTACTACCAGTTGCCTTGTTACGATGTGCCTGTCGGATATAGAATATACGCTATGAACGAGATTTATAGGGAAATGGAAGTCGCCATGAAAAAGGCGGTAGAGTACTTTCAAAAGGAGCTTTCACGTATCCAGGTTGGTAGGCCCAACCCAGCCATTTTGGATGTGGTCAAGGTTGAATACTACGGTCGCAAGATACCTCTGCGAGAGATAGCAAGTATAAATGTGCATCCGGAGGGAGGAGCTCTTCTGGTTAAACCTTGGGAGCCGAAGATAATAGGCGAAGTTGAGAGAGCCATAAAGGCTGCTAATTTAGGCCTCAATCCTGTTCGCGAAGGTAAGGTACTCCGTATTCCCATACCCAAACCTTCGGAAGAAAGACGCAGGGAACTTTTGAAATTGGCTCGCCAGTTAGCCGAGGAGACCCGTGTGCATGTACGAAATGCCCGCCGCGATACTATAGAAAAGGTTCGCCAGATGGAAAAGGCCAAGGAGATCTCCAAGGATGACCGCTTCAGAGCCGAGAAGGAGATTCAGAAGATCACTGACCGCTACATAGAGAGGATAAACGAGATCCTGGCCAAGAAGGAAAAAGAGATTCTTGAAACTTAGGGTTCCCACCCACGTGGGTATAATAATGGATGGCAACGGGCGGTGGGCACAGAGGAGGGGTTTGCCACGTATCCTAGGCCATAAGGTCGGTGTGGAGTCGGTACGTTCTGTTATAAAGGCCGCCCGTAAGATCGGGGTCAAGTATCTTACCCTCTATACTTTCTCTTCCGAAAACTGGCAGAGACCGGCGGAGGAAGTTGGTGCATTGATGTACATGCTGAAACTCCTCCTTAGAAAGGAGATAAGAAATCTGAACCATTTGGGAGTGCGCGTTAAGGCTATAGGTGAACTCCGACTTCTCCCCAAGGACGTTCAACAGGTTTTGGATAGCACGATAAAGGAAACCTCCAAGAACGAGGAGATGGTTCTGACCTTAGCACTTTCTTACGGCGGTAGGAAGGAGATCGTGCGCGCTGTAAATCGTGCCATATCCGAGGGTGTGAGGGGAGTTGATGAAGAGAATTTTCGCCGGTTTCTCTATGACCCCGACCTCCCGGATCTGGATTTGGTAATAAGGACGGCCGGTGAATATAGACTATCCAACTTCATGCTATGGCAGGCTGCCTATGCCGAACTGTACTTCACCGATACCCTCTGGCCTGACTTTCGGGAGGAGGACTTCTTCAAGGCGATAGAGGATTACTCCAAGAGGGTCAGAAAGTTTGGGAAGGTTCTCTGATCTTTTGCCCAGGGTGATAGTGGCAGCCGTTTTGGCTGCGCTTCTTGGCGTGGCTCTGTATTTGGGTGGATGGATCTTCAGTGTGGTGGTATATCTGGCGGCGGTTCTGGTGTATTACGAGCTGTACCGTTTGGTCGCTTTTAAGTTCAGCATAGTTAGCTTTTTTGCTGGCCTCGTGGCCCTGTCGGTAGCCTTTTGGACGAGGAGCGTATCTCTAACGGTTCTACTTCTAGCCATCTTCGGACTGGCCAACTATATGATGGGGTTTTCGGTTAAAGAGGCCTTCGTTCTCATATCGGTGGTGGTTTTTGTAATGTTTCCTGCCTACATAACCATAAAGCTGCGCGAGGAGTCCCTGTTTCTTTTGATTTACGTGATGGTATGCAACTGGTCAGCCGATACCTTCGCTTACTTTTTTGGAAAACTCTTTGGACGGCATCGTATCTTCACCAAAGTCAGTAAGGGTAAGACTTTGGAAGGATACATAGGAGCCATATTGGGTAGCGCTGTCGTGGGAGGAGTTCTGGGTTACTATGGAGGGTATAACCCCTTGGTAGCGGCAGCGGTAGGAGGATATATCGGTTTCTTTGCCCAGGTGGGTGATCTAGTGGAATCGGCCCTGAAACGGGAGAAGGGTGTTAAAGATTCTGGGAAACTGCTCCCCGGCCACGGTGGGATGTTGGATCGCGTTGATAGTATCCTTCTCTCGCTTCCCGCCTTTTGGGTCGTGAAGGATCTGATGGGTGGATAGTTCTGGCAAGAGGTCAAGTTCGGGAGTAGAATCACAACTTATGATTAACGGAAGGTTAAAGTGGTACTTGGCTCTGGCGGTATTCCTGTTCGTCTCTTTTATCTACTTTAAGACTACCGCTCCAACCACCGCCTTTTGGGATGTGGGTGAGTTTTTGGCGGCCGCCCACATCTTAGGTGTTCCCCATCCACCAGGAACACCATTTTACGTACTCTTGGCTAAGTTCTTTGAGCTCTTACCTATACCCGTGGACAAACTATACTCCCTGATAAACGATGGAGTTTTGGCCAATCCGAACGTTCTTAGGATGACTCTCATTCCTATACTGATGGGTGGAGCCAACGCCGCGCTCGTCTACCTGATAGCTCACGATCTGATGGAATACCTCAACAGTGAGCAGGGGAAAGAGGGGCAACGGGATAAACGTAAATCGGAAGATCGTAAGGATCAACATGATCAACAGAATCAACGGAAGCTACACTCCTTACTTTTGCACGTGGTGGCTCTCACGGGGGCTTTACTCCCGGCTTTTGCCATGAGAATCTGGTTCAACTCCATAGAGGTGGAGACTTATACCCCCGGAGCTTTCTTCGGTATATTAGCTCTTTATTTCGGCATGCTGTGGTATAAAAACAGGGATAAGGTTGAGGCTTACCGTTGGATATACTTGGCCGTCCTCTCCATAATGCTGGGTACAGGTGTGCATCTTACAGTACTTTTCGCCCTACCTGCTCTCATGCTTCTGGTTTGGACAGCCAAACCTAAAGACCTTTGGGATAGATATGCTTTGGGACTCTTCGGCGCCCTGTTTGCCCTCTTTGCTCTACTTCTGGTCACTTACGATGGAAGTGGTAAACTGATCTTTATCCTGGGTCTCTTTTTGATGCTGGTCTACATGCTAAAGGATGGCCATCTTAAAAGCTGGAATCAACCGCTTAGTTTAACCTTTTTGGTGGGCTTAGCTTTGGCTCTCTTAGGGAGCTTTAACGCCAAGGGAGAGGTGGCCGGTTTCTCCGGTAAGCAACTCGTGACCGTCGGTGCCTTTTTGTCGGTCGTAGCCATGTTCATAGCCGGCCGCATGTGGAACGACTGGAAGGGTTGGGTTTTTCTCATCATTCTATTCGGCTTTACGGTTGAGTTTTGGATCTTCGTGAGAGCGAACTACCTCCACATGCATCCTCTGGATGCACGCATAAACGAAGGGGACCCCTACACGTGGCAGGCCTTCATGGACGTACTGTTGCGTAAGCAGTACGAGCCTGCCCACATGTTCCCCCGCCGCATACCCCTGAGCGAGCAGATACAGGTTTTCCTGATGTGGTTCGGGTGGCAGTGGAACGCCGCCACCTACGCTGTAACTGACCTCCAGAAAGTCGCCCAGTTCAGTTTGATAGACCACCTTGGCCCCTTGGGTTTAGCGGTAGCGGTTTTGGGTCTTTTGGGCCTATGGGAGCAGTGGGATGATCATAAGCGCAGGCCTCTATTCTGGCTCGTGGGAGGAGCCACTCTCTTGGCTGGTATAGGTTTCTTCCTAGCTTTCAACTTCAAGGACTCTCCCACCCACCCGGTCAACCCCATAAACTTGCAGTTAGGTAACGTTGAGGTGCGTAACCGTGACTACTTCTACCATCCGTTCTATCAGCTCTGGGGAGTGTATATCGCCTTGGGCCTGTTTTTCATAGCCAGGCGACTTAAGGACTACATAAAGGACGGACGAATATTGGCGGGCCTGTTTGCCATCCTCGGAGCTATGATGGTGGCTTTCCAGATAAAGCAACACTGGTTCTGGAACGACCGCTCCCGTAACTACATTCCTGAAGACTTCGCTCGCAACATCCTCACATCCGCCAAAGCGGAGAAAGGGGTGTTCATGACTAACGGAGACAACGACACTTTTCCTGTCTGGTTCGTCCAGGAAGTCCTGGGCATTAAGTGGCCACTCATAAACGCCAACCTTTCACTTTTGAACACCAACTGGTACGTAAGGGAATTGAAGTATTGGGGGGCCCCCATAAGCTTCCCCGATAGTGTGATATACAACCTTCCAGAGGTCATTCACGGTGCCGGAGATAGGGGACTGATGTTTCGGCGGGATGTAGTGATACGGGACATGATAGCCACGTCCGTGGGTTACAAGCCGGCCCCTGAGGATTACGTTGAAATCCCCGGCTTGAAGGGGATGGTGAAGCTTCCTAGGATATACTTAGCCCCCAAATCCCTCTTTGCCAAGGAGGTCTTTGAGGGTAGGGAGTTCAAGGTTCCCATATACTTCTCCATCACCGACGACCCCGATGTCTATCGTGGTTGGGAATCCTATATGGTACTTGAGGGGATGCTCATGCGCCTTACAGGTGAGATTCAGGAGGGGCCCAACATCTTGGGTGTGGTTGATGTGGCTTGGACCGATAGTCTCCTGACCGGCGGGGCGGAGGATCCAGTCAGATATGTGAAGGAACAGTCATTAGCCTATGATAGAGAACCCAGCGATAGGTTCTGGTCCTACAGGGCTTTGTTTGATGATCGCCAGTACAAAAACCATGATCATCTTAGCCCCTACAGGAACTATGCCACCGTCGCCTTGACCGTGGCCGCTACCTACACGGCCCAAGGGAATCACGACAGGGCCGTAAAGTTCTACGACCTCGCTAAGCTCTTCATAGAGGAGTTCCTCCGGCTTCAGGGCAAGGACCCTAAGACGGATCCCCAGCTGTTCGCTCTGGAGCTGTCGCGGGCTTACGTCTTCGTTCTCAAGGGCGATTACGATAAGGCCCTCAAGGTCCTCAACACCTACAAGACCTTCCTGCCTACCCATGAGGGGGAATGGAGGGAAGCCGTCGTGTATCTGCACATGGGCGACACCCTCAAGGCCCGGGAGAAAGCGCTATCCCTCTTGAACGAGATACCCCAACCGGATCCTATTTGGGGCCAGGATCTTGAGGACGTTTATGCCTTGTTGTCCCCGGAGGATCTAACAGATGTGACTCATCTACTGTTTATCAATCGTAGGATAGATCTGGCTCTAAAGCTACTTGATCGTACCGCTATGCCAGATAAGGTAAAAGTTTGGGTTGGGCAGCTTATGAGAGCCGTTCAACTCCAAGATCCGGATGCTTTTGCTCTCTTGGGTGAGGAGGCGCCTTTCGATACGACCGGAGCAGGAGAGTGGAAAATGGAACTGGAAAAACTCTACGGTGAACTGGAGCGGATCTACCTCCAAAAGGGTGATACTATCAACGCTGAACGTATGCGTAAGCTAAAGGAAGAGTTTTCGCCTTCGCAACCGTCGGAGGCGAAAATATCATTGCCGCCTATCAGATAATGGGATTCTTTGGATTGAAAGTGGGGCTTTACGAGTTTGCAGAGATAACCTTGAGGGTGGGGATCCTGTCCTCCGCTTTAGCTGTTCTTTTCTCTCTCCTTAGAAGGGGAAAACTGGCCAGAAACCTTTTGGACGTTTCCGTCGTAAGCGTCTTCGTAGCCTCCGGTATTCTCCTGTATGCTCTCCTAACCTCCGACATGCGTTTAGTATACGTGCAAAGCTATACCTCCAAGGCCCTACCTCTCTTCTACAAATTTACGGCGTGGTGGGGCGGACAGGCCGGCTCCCTCCTCTTCTGGGCCTTCACTCTGGGGGTATATGCGCTTCTGGCCCTCCGCAAAGACGACCACCCCATCTTAGTGGGAACCTTCGCGGCTACCATGTTCTTTTTTCTCATTACCACCACCTACGCTGCCAACCCCTTTGAGCGGACGTTGGATCCCGCTCCCGATGGACGGGGTTTGAATCCCCTCCTTCAAAACGTCTGGATGGCCGTACATCCCCCCTTGCTCTACTTGGGATACGTAGGGATGACCGTACCCTTCGCTTATTCCCTTCTAATGGCCTTTACCGGTTTCCAGAAGGGGGAGGTTCTCAAAACGAGGATGTGGTTACTTCTGGCCTGGGCTTTCTTGGGTATGGGAATACTTCTGGGAGGACGTTGGGCCTATCTGGAGTTGGGATGGGGCGGGTACTGGGCGTGGGATCCGGTGGAGAATGCCTCCCTTATACCTTGGCTAACATCCACAGCAGCCATCCATACCTTCGTTCTGGTTGAAAGGAAAGGCTACCGGCTTTGGGCTTTTAACCTGGTCTTCGCCTCCTTTTTACTTTCAATCCTGGGCACTTTCTTGACCCGCAGTGGCTTGATAGAGTCAGTGCATGCCTTCGCCTTCTCCAATATAGGCAACTATTTTCTGGTATTCATGGCCGTTTTGGGTGCGTTCTGGTTACTCTCATTTGCTTATATCGTTCATATACTAAACGAGCAGCCCAAAGCTTCTCCAAATTACCCCATCTTTAGTCGCGGTTGGTATTTGGATCTGGCCAACTACCTGTGGGTGATCCTCACGGTTATAGTCTTGGGCGGCACCTTCTCCCCCTTAATAACGGAGATCTTCACGGGCGTTCAGATAACCACTCAACCTTCATTCTTCACCTTTGCCACGGCCCCCTTCTGGTCTTTAATCGTTTTGGCAGTTGCTCTCTCCCTTCTGGCACCTTGGGATAGGCCGGGTAAGCTCCTACATGTGCCCTCCTTAGTGTTGGCTTTGGTTGTCGGAGGAGTAGCCGCGCTCTTTGGACGTAACTGGTGGGCAGCTCTGGCGATCCTTATAACCTCGTATCCTCTGTTCCTCCTCGCCGGTAGGGCTTGGTCTTTGGGGAGGAGATCCCTTAAGGATTATCCACTTCTAGCCCATTTGGGCCTACTCCTTGGGGCTGTAGGGGTTGCCCTCTCTTGGAACTATGGTCGCTCCCATGAGATGGCCTTCAAACCTAAGGAGATCAGAAATTTCTACGCATTTCGTCTCCAACATCTGGGTTGGCAAGAGTACGACGGCCCCAACTACGACGCCGTTTTCTCTCTCATGGGTGTTAGACTGTGGAACTGGAATTTGGGGGAGGTGCGCACAGAGAGAAGAAAATACAGAGCAAGTGGTGAGATAACTACCGAACCAGGCATTCTACCCATCTTTCCCGTTGGAGATCTTTATGTGGTCATGCAGGGTGCCGAGGATGATGGTACCTTCTACTATGACGTGCGATTCGTCCCCGGAATCCAGTTGGTATGGATAGGACCAACGCTGGTGTTTTTGGTAACCATCCTGGTGGTTCTTTCCCTGGCAGGAAGAAGGCGGCGTTATAATAAGGGCCAATTATGAAGGTGGGCGTATTCACGGACACCCACTTGGGTTCAATCCTCTATAGGGGTGTTATAAACTGGAGCAAGGACATATCGGATGTTCGCCAGAAGGATGTGGAGGATAGTTTTAAGGAGGCGATACACCTATTTCAAGAGGAAAAACCTAACGTAGTGGTTCATATGGGAGATCTCCTTGAAGGGAGGGCATCGGCCGATATATTCAGAATCATTCGCGTGGCGGCCGAGGGTTTAAAGCAACTGTTGGACGCGGGTATAAGGGTGATACTTATGGAGGGAAACCACGATTTCCGCTCCTACGTTAGGGATACCAACAACCAACCCTTTGCCCTGCTGGATATGATTTTGGCCGGATATTCAAACTTCAAAATGGTAAGAAAGGATACCTATACCGTGGATAACTTGGGCCATCCAGCTGTGTTTGTAGGTTATCACGATGAGAAAAACGGATTTTCAAGGTTCCTTAGCACCTTACAGAACGCCCAGAGTACCCTAAACGGCCGAAGATCTTTTCTTTTTACCCACCAAACTATAGGAGACCGGTGGGGAATACCCAACCACATGCCAATCTCCGAAATCCCTAAGGACTTCGTCTTTATGTTCAACGGGCACATTCACAAACGCAAGCTCTGGATGGAGGAGGGACGTATGTTTGCCAACATAGGTTCCTTGGAGTACCAGGATAGAGGTGAGGCCTGGGACGTGGATGAACTTTGGAAACATCTGAAGTTGTATGAACGGATCTTTGGGGAAAAGGACACCTTGCGGATGTTAAAAAGAATGATATGCAAAGGTGTAGTTCTCTTCAGTACATCCGAAGTTAAACTCAACCACATCTATGAGAGGGGAAAGTACGAAAAACTTAGGTACGATAGTGAAGCTCCCGAGAGACTCAGAAGGAATGTGAATGAAGGAGAAATACCACCGGAGTTCTGGGCCGATAGCTTCTACCATCCCTTAAGATCGACTCGTCCTTTTCTGAAAGCTAAGGTTAAGGATAGTAAAACTTTTTACGTGAAATTACGCTATGTTTTAGAAAAGATCAAAGGAATTTGCCCCAAAAAACCGCTTCTCTGGATAGAAGGGGAAATAGAAGAAGGTGACTGGAACGATCTGGTTTCAAAACTGAAGGCGCTGGAAGAGGAAGGTGTTTTGGAGGCTACCAACAGAAGAAACGTTCCACCCTTACAGCTTACGAACACGCATGGAATGACACACCATTTTGAGCATATAGTACCTCAAAGAGTTCTAAACGATGTCAGAGAAATAGTTGCGATAGAGAGAAAATTAGACGAACAGGGAAGGAATCTTAAGAGAGCTGAAAGGGAACATATGCGTAAAAACATAGAAGATTTAAAAGGGAAAGTGATAGACTGGATACTGAAGGAATGGCAACAGGGAGGAAATGATGGGGTTTAAAATAAAGGAGGTAAAACTTGAAAACTTTCGTAAACATCGTAAAAGGACTCTGGAATTCAAGGATGGTATAAACGTCATCGTGGGCCCGAACGGTGCCGGAAAGAGTAGCATTTTGGATGCCATAGAACTATCCCTCTACTACAGCAAGGGTGATAGGATCAAGTTTAACCTACGACGAAAAGCGGGAAGAAGCCGCGTTGATCTTACCTTGAAGGATGGAGATACGGAGTACGAGTTTTTCCTTGAGTTTGGAGAGAAAAAAAGTACAGAGCACAAGGTAATACGGCGTCAAGGCGAAAAATTCAAAGAGATGAAAAACTCCGAAGCCCTAAAAGAGATGGGTTTTCCAACTATAAGAGAACATTTCGATGCCCTATACTACCTACATCAAGGTGTCTTCGGTGAAAATCCAAAACACATGGCCGATGTAGCTGAAGATGTCCTTGGCATAAAAGATCTTGAAACTTTGAAGAATATAGTGAAGGAGGAGGTGAAACGGCGTGAAGGAAGGATAGAGAACCTTCGGACCGAGTTAAAAGGCCGAACCCAGGAGGATTTTAAAGAACTGGGTGACTTGAAATATCATATAAAACGTCTTGAAAATGAAATGAGGAAAAGAGAGAAAGAGTGGAGCAAACTGAAAGGTTTAAAGAGGAAGACTAAAGAAGAAAAAGAACACCATGAAAAGAAAATAGAGGACGTTGAATTCAAACTTAAACGGATGAATAATCTTGAAAAAGGTAAAGCATCGTTGGAGGGTCAAGTGAAACACCTAAAGAATACCCTTCAATCTCTCCATGAGAAACTGAAGACTTACGAGATAAATGTAAGTGAAGGTCTAAAATTCGAGGATGTTCAAAAGAAATTTGATAATTTGAATAAACTCCGTAGGGATTTTGAAAACCTGAAGGGGAAAATTGAAGCCTATGAAAAGCAGATTACCACTAAGGAAAAAGAAAGAAACGAAATTAAGCAAAGGATGGGTGACCATATACACAAGCTTAAGAATTACAAGGATGAAACGTTTATAGAAAAACTGAAGGATTCGGTAGAGGCTCTTCGCGTAGTTGAAAGACTTGAGAAGGATGCGAAAGAATATGAGGAAGTAGAAAGAGAACTGAAAGAGATAGATGGTAAATTGAGGGAGCTTAGATATATTTGGCAAAAAATTGGCGATCTCGAAAAAATCGTACAAAAAATTGAAGAAAAAGTTGGATATATACCCACGGTTGAAGAGGTAGAAGAAAAACGGCAGGAGTTAAGCTATATACGAGCTGAACTTGAACATGCCAGGGAGAGATTGAAAAGTCTGGAGAAAGGGCACGCCGAGTGTCCAATCTGTCGTCGTCCTTTCGAGAGACCTATAAAGGAATTAATAGAGGCAACCCGAAAGGAAATTGAGGAACTACGGCAAAAGGAGAGGGAACTTAGTGGATGGAAAGATTTGATGACTCTACTGAGCAGGATCAAGGAAAAATGGGAGGAGATAGGCAAAAGAGTGAAGGAGTTTAACGAACTTGAAGACTACATCAAGGAGGACGTGCCGAGATCTTCGGTCCTGGTAAAGATAAAGGAAAAAGTCAAAGAGCTGGGCGAAGATCTAAAGCATAGGTACGATGACCGCGAATCCAAGTACGAAAACCTGAAAAAAGTTTGGGCGGAATATACACGTGCAAAAAACGTGTTGGATAGGATACCCGAAGGTATCCGTGAGGAAGTGAGGACCTCCAAAGATATACCGAACGAAGTATTTGAAAATTATTTAAAACTTCTTAAAACTGAAAATGAGATTAAAAGGCTCAAAGAGATTCGTGATAACGAGATTCGAACCGTTCAAAAACGATATCCTTCAACTTCAATTCCCAAAACACTGGATGAACTTACAAAACTCATCGTAGAGCTGGAGGATCGGATAAACATCCTGGAGAAGGAGAAAGAATACCTCAAAATCAAAAACGAGCTCGACAGAAAAGAGAGGGAATTGGAAGATCTTAAGGGAAAGATATGGAAGATTGAGGAAGAGATCAAAAGGTTGGGTGATAGGAAAATCCTTGACCTGGAAAAGAGGAGATTGGAGAACAGGAGGGAGTGCCTTGAGGAGTTGGTGAGACTATACGAGGAAAAGATGAGAGAGATCCGGAAGATCGTGGATGGATTGGAAAAGGATATAGAATATCTACGGGGAAAGTATGAGGATTGGAAGGATCTTGTCGGCAAGATCAACAAGCTTTTGAACTTTCTGGACTATTTAGATGAAAAACTGCCAAATATAAGAGAAAGAATGAGGAAAAGTTTGGAGGAATTGGTGAAAAGGTACTTTTTAGATGTTTTCAACTACAGGGAGAACTATCAGGATGATTTCTCTCTGGACGATGACTACCTACCGAAGGTAGGGAACAGGAAATGGTCCTATGGAAGCGGTAGTAGGACGGAGGATCTTCTTCCCAGCGGGGGTGAAAAAACAGCCTACTATCTATCCTTTATAATGGCTCTAAGGGAAATCTTAGCTAAGAGGAAACAGAAGGTAGCTCCTGTTCTCATCTTGGATGAGCCTACGGTTCACCTGGATGGAAAAAGGAGACGGGAGATGTGGAACCTTATAAGGCAACTTTACGAGGAAAGTGGCTTGCAGATCATCGTCGTCACTCACGACGATGAGGCCAAAAACTCCTTGGCAGGTATAGCTCATTTCCAAGAAATATGAGTGACTTTAATGGTCCGGTGGTTGGAAGTGCGGCCTTTTCACAATTTCGCCTCCACCAATACGTTTTCGCTAGGAAATTTTATGAAAGAAAGGCAATTTTATAGCTTATACCTTTTTAATTACAATTTCGCCTAAGTTCAAACAAAAGGGCACATAGGTTGAACAAAGATAAAACGGAAATAACAAAAGGTCTCTGTTCCGCCTAAATTTCAACCATTTTGAACAGTAGTTGCGCACTTTCGTGTCGCAAGTTTAGTAATTGAGTAATTTAATATTGAACAAGGATAAAACAGGGATCACAAAAAGCCCCTACCCCACCCATATTTCAGGGTGAGA
>JAADCS010000130.1 GCA_013154295.1 Thermotogae bacterium | reverse complement strand
TCCATCCCTTCGGCGGATTCAACATGTCCGGAACCGACGCCAAGGCCGGAGGCCCCGACTACCTGCTCTACTTCATGCAGGGCAAGAGCGTGTCGGAGAAGCTCAACTGGTAACCATGATTATAGCCTTAGGAAGTGATCACAGGGGCTTCGCACTCAAGGAGTTCTTAAAGGGAAAGCTGCATGGGGAGAATTACGAAGTTTTGGATGTCGGTACCCACTCGCCGGAGCGCACCGACTATCCCATCTATGCCAAAGCTGTAGCAAGGGCTGTCGCTGAAGGAAAAGCCAGATTTGGAATACTCATATGTGCCACGGGGATAGGTATGAGTATAGCTGCCAACAAGGTCAAAGGTGTGAGAGCGGCCCACGTTTGTAGCGACGAGTTGGTTAAACTCTCACGTCGACACAACGACGCCAACGTCCTGTGCTTTGGTAGCCTCTACACGGACGAAGAAACGGCTTTGAGGTGGGTTCGTCTCTTTTTAAGCGAGGAATTTGAGGGTGGAAGGCATGAGCGTCGTGTGGCCATGTTGGAGGAGGGATGAGAGGCATCCTCATACTGCTCTTAGCCTCCGCTTTTGGGGGGTGTCGCGAAAACAGAACCTCTCCTTCTGAGGATCCCCTAAGCGACATTCCCCATGCCCTTGAGCTTACGGAAAGGTATAGGGAAGAGGAGATAGGGGTTCCCATGTATCCAGGAGCCGCTTTGGAATACTACGAGAACGACTTCGTGTATAGGGGAAAGGCTTTGGAGGCTCGAACTGCGCTACGCACTACCGATTCCATGGATGAGGTGGTAAGATTCTACCGCGATGTATTTCATAAAACGTATGGAAAACCCACCTACGAATATAAGACTCATAACTATTATCTGGTGGAGAAACGAAAGGACAGCTCCACTACCTTTCCCTTCTTCGTTGTGGCAGTTGCAGATATGGGAAGTTACAGACGCATAACTTTACATCGCCTCATAAACTACGATCACATCAATCACAAAGGAAATGTTCTGGTTCCTATTCGTTTTAGGTGAAAGGACCGATTTGGGCCGCGTTCTTTATGAGAGAGAGTGTCTCTCCTGTCATAAACCGGATAATCGTCTTGAGCCGCCGGCTCCACCCCTGGAACTTTACAGAACGACCGAAGATTACGTTTTAAAGATCATGGAAGAGGGGGTACCTGGTTCCTGTATGCCCCGTTTTCAACATCTGAAGGAGGAGGAAAGGAGGGCAATAAGTCGATTCGTAGCCTCATTTAATTCCGACTATAACCCCGATCTTCCCAAAGAGTTGATCAGAAGAGGGGAACGGATATACTACGACGTCTGTGCCCCTTGTCATGGTGATGATGGAAGCGGTTCCACCTTCGGTGATGAGGTTCCTCCACCTCCCGACTTTCGCCGCTTTAATCCTCTACCGGAGAGGACGATTGAGATCCTTAACAGCGGGATACCCAAGACCTCTATGTATTCCTTCCGTGATATACTTTCCGAGAGGGACAAACGGGCGGTAGCCATCTACATACTTACCCTCTTCGAAAGATGAAGGTGATGGTTCTTACAGCTCTCTATGGTAGCGGCCATAGGATAGCCGCGCGGGGTTTAGTAGATGCCTTGGAGTACTTGGGAATAGATCACGACCATCGGCGTATAAACTTCAGCGTTTTGGACATAGTTGAGGAAGGTGGGTTTGCAGAGAAGGCCTCATCAAAAGCTTACGAGTTTCTAATGAGGAGAGGTCACGGTGTTTGGAAACTCCTCTACAACTCCCGTGTTCTGACCACAGGGCCATTTCGCAGACTCTACAGGATGCAAGTGAAAAATTTTGTTAAATACCTTGAGAGATACTCACCTAACGCCGTAATAAGCACCCACTTTTTGACCTCTCTGATAGGTATAATCTACAAAGAGAGGAGTGGTACTCCCATATTTACCGTTATAACAGACTTTGCTGCTCATCCCCTATGGATATGGGAGGGAACTAACAGGTACTACGTAGCTTTGGATACGACGACCAAAGATCCTCTCCTTGAGGGGGCAGACGTTCGTGTGACCGGAATACCCCTCCGTAAGGGTTTTTGGAACCCGCCTTCCAAGGAAGAGGCCCGTAGGGAATTGAACTACCCTTTATGGAGGACGGTGGTTCTCATTTCCGCGGGTTCATACGCCTCGGTTGATGTGGAGCCTCTCGTTAAAAAGCTCAAGGAGTACGGTGTTTTTGTAGTACTCTTAGCTGGCAAGCGAAGAGATGCCTATCGAAGGTTTTTGACGCTCTTCAAAGAGTTAAAAGTAGATGGAGTAGTGTATCCCTTCATAGATTTCGTTCCCAAGGTCATGGCCGCCTCTGATCTTTTTATAACTAAGGCAGGTGGTGTTTCGGTGGCCGAGGCCCTGTCCGTGGGCCTTCCAATGATCTTCGTGAATAACATGCCTGGCCAGGAGGAACTAAACGCCCGAATAGTTGAAAGCAAAGGTGCCGCCATCAACTCGAAGACTCCTGGTAGGGCCTTAAAGGATCTTGAGGATCTTCTTAGTGACACTAAGAAACTCCGCCTTATGGGTGAAAGGGCCAAAAAGTTAGGAAGACCTAAAGCTTCACTGAAAATAGTGTCGGATATTTTAGGTTACGCCGATGGTATTTGAATATCCCACTCCTTTATAATAACTCACTATGGTGGCGCTTCTACTCTCTCAAACCTGTTTAACCTCACTTTCGGTGGCGAGGGTCACCGATAATCCTGCCCACGACTACTTTGGAGCCGATGGTATAGTTTGGTCCTCCTTCTTTAACGAACGCACTCCCCAGAGTCTTTATCTTATAGGTGACACCGTTCATCTACTCTGGACCAGAGTAGGCGCTGGCAACCGATACAACCGATCGGTGGATAGGGGAACCACGTGGGATTGGTGTTCGGGGTCGGACTGTTTGGGTGTTCAGGTCCTCAACTACGGTTGGGAATCGTCCATACTGGCGAGGGAGTCACGTGTCTATGCCATAGCATACTGCTGGAACTGCTCGCCCTCTTCCTATGTTCCCTTCAATCGTTCCTTGGATAACGGAAGCACTTGGGATTACCCTCCTTCCGGATATACAGTGTTCGCCGCCAGCGAATACGGTGGGGGACCCCGAAACTTGGACTCCCCAGTTTTGGAGGCCTCCGTACATCCAGATACCCTTTTGCTTGTCGTTGATGCTTACAGTTGGGGAATAAGAGTAAAGAGAAGTTGGGATGGCGGGAATACTTGGAACCCCAGCGGTGGAATAATCGTCGCCAGTCCCTCCTATGGTGGCGAGAGACATCCCCAGAT
Organism: Thermotogae bacterium; assembly: GCA_013154295.1. Taxonomy (GTDB): domain Bacteria; phylum Hydrothermota; class Hydrothermia; order LBFQ01; family LBFQ01; genus JAADCS01. The sequence continues at coordinate 9,400 of JAADCS010000130.1, read as the reverse complement.
GGCCCACAACGGAGGTGGCAAGTTCTTCGTGTGTTACACCGATTACCCCTACGTGATGGTGACATACTCCAGCGATCACGGCAGCACATGGGCCACACCGGTTCCCGTTGGCACCTTGACTACCAACCTCTACTACAATTCTTGCCATGTATCGGCCTCTGGCAACTACGTAAGCGTGGTGTGGTTTGATAAAAGGGGAAGCGCCATAAACGTTTTCTACAGGGAATCCGTGGATGGTGGGATCAGTTGGCGACCGACTGAGAACATAACGGCCTTGACCCTACCTTCGGACACGGCCGCCGGTGCCACGGTCGTAAATCGCAGAGGCATAGTCTATATAACGTGGTTTGAGAAGTCCTCAAGGAGTGGAGGAAACTTCGAGATATTTTCAACCTGTAAGGCCGGACCGGACTCCGCATGGTACCCGATCCAAAGGATCTCTTACACATCCGGACGATCCATCTGGCCTATGGTTTCCTATTCGGCTGGCTTCGGATATGGAATAGCCTGTTGGCAAGACAACACCCCCGGTAACTATGAGATATACTGTAGCCGCTTTCTACCCATAGTGGGCAACGATGATTTGGGCACCTCGGAGAGACCGAAGCGTGGTGCTAAGGGGGTCCGTATAACGGGTAGAACGGTTTTTATCGCCGTGCCCTATAGGCTGTACGATGCGTCTGGAAGGTTGTTATCACGAGGTGAAAGCGGAAAGGTTGAACTCGAAGCTGGTATTTATTTCTTGCGGTTGGAGAGCGGCAAGGTTGAAAGACTTTTAATAAAGTAGCCACATCTGGAACGGGTAGGATATAAAATAGCGGATTGAGAGAGTGGAAACGAGATTGGATGTTTTGGCGGTTTGCTACTTACGGATTCTTCAAAAACTTACGTCTGTTTGAACCATTTTTGATACTCTTCTTCCTGGAACAGGGATTGAGTTTCCTGCAAATTGGGATACTCTACGCGGTGAGAGAGATAAGCACCAACGTTTTAGACGTGCCGACCGGTGTATTTGCCGACAGCGTGGGACGTCGTATAACCATGGTTCTCTCAATGCTGGTCTATATTCTCTCATTTCTCATCTTCACACTCTTCTCCTCCTTCTGGCCTTTTGCCATAGCCATGTTTCTATATGGCCTTGGAGATGCCTTACGAAGTGGAACTCACAAGGCGCTCATACTGGCCTACCTACGGAAAAAAGGATGGGAACAGTTTAAGGTTGAATATTACGGAGGAACCCGCAGCTGGTCGCAGAGGGGGTCGGCTTTGAACGTGATCCTTGCAGCCGCCATAGTGTTTTGGACTCAAACTTACCGTTGGATATTCGCCGTTAGCGTTCTACCTTATCTCATCAATCTTCTGAACCTGGCTACGTATCCTCCGGATCTGGACGAGGTGGTGAGAAGAAAAAGTACTGGAATGAAACCATCCTTTCTCATACGACGACATTACCTAAAGGGTCTTTTGAATTCCTCTCTGTTTATGGGTCTCTTTAAAGGAAGCAAAGATTACTTGCAGCCGATCTTAAGAAGTCTGGCCCTGTCGCTTCCGATCCTGTTCTCTTTGAATGAGGATAGGAGAACGGCCATGGTAGTGGGTCTGATCTATGGAATGCTTTACCTTTTAACCTCCTATGCCTCCGAAAACGCTTATCGCCTGAAAAACGCCTTGAGGGGTCGCGAGGATACGGCCATGAATCTCACTTATATCTTAGGTTCCCTCTTAGTTATCCTGACCGGAGGGTTTTTTCATCTGCATCTGATTTCGCTTTCGGTGATAACATTCGTTTGTCTATACCTTATACAGAACGTGCGTAGGCCCATAACGCTCTCGTACATTTCAAGCGTTGTACCAGAGGAGAAGTTAGCTACCGCTTTGAGTGTGGAAAGCAGCGCGCGAACGCTGTATGCGGCAATCCTATCTCCGTTGTTGGGTTTCCTATCTGACTTCCTGGGCGTAGGTTTGGGCTTAAGTACGGTCGGTCTTGTAACGATTCTTCTGCTTCCTTTGGTGTGGGTTAGAGAACCGGTAGGTTCGACACGATAGCTTGAACCTAAACTTTCACTTCACGGTTGCCTCCATAGACTACTTTTACCATGTTGAAACTACTCTTTGCCGGAGCACTTAGCTTAGGATACTACACCGGTATCGGTGTACCCACCCCCAAGGAAGTAGTATCAGTGCGTGAGGTAAGGGCCATGACCGCTGAATACATACCCATCTCACAGGACGACAGTCGTATCGGGAAGATGCTTCTGTTTGGTTTGGTAGGAGCCGGTTTGGGTGGTGGAGCAGGATGCTGTATGGATGTGCTAACAGGATGCCTTCCCATAGGAACGTGCGCAGGGGCTTGCACCGGAGGCTTGATAGGGGGTGTGGCCGGCTACGTTTTTTAAGTTTTCCCTCTCTCAAGATTCGGATATAGAATTTAAACCTTATGGCAAGAAGAAACGAAGATGCTCTCTTCTTCATGGTCGGCATACTTACCGGCATAACGTTGGGTGTTCTGGCCACTTTGCTGACCACACCCTACACCGGGAAGGAGGTACGTGGAAAGTTGGCTGAAAGGTCCAGGGAGATAAGGGATCGCCTCCTGGAACTCAGGGGCCAAATAGAGGAGACTCTAACCCAGAGATCCGGTAGGCTCAAAGAGGAAGCTGTGGAGAAGCTTACGCTTCTACGTAAGAAGATAGACGAACTGCTGGACCGTTTGGAAACCTATCTGGCTTAATAGGAAGTCCGGGAGGCGTACAGTGTGAGGTATCTGATACTTTCGGATGTGCACGCCAACTGGATAGCTTTGGAGGCTGTTTTGGACTTTCTAAAAAGGAACTCCATAGAGTATGACCGCGTAATCTCACTGGGTGACTACGTGGACTACGGCCCCCATCCCAATGAAGTCATAGAATGGTTCAAAGAAAACTGCGGCATTTGCCTTTTAGGCAATCATGATGAGGCCCTCCTGAACCCCTCAAGCAGAAGGCATTTTTCCGATTTGGCTTATCGTTGCAGCGCTTGGACGGAAAGGCATATCCATCCAAACTCTTTGAATTTCCTAAAGGGGTTAAAACCAGTACTCAGGCGTGATGGTGTCACTTACGTACATGCTGCACCTTCCGATCCTCTTTGGATGTATATCTTTACGCTCGAGGACGCCGCTTTGGCTTTTAGAGATGATAGTGCCCGTATAATATTTGTGGGTCATACCCACGTTCCTTCCTATTTCGCCAGAAGCAAGAATGGAGTGGTGGGTGGTCAGGTGGTAGGCCGAAGTATGAGGATGGAGTTCATGCCGGGGGTACGCTATATCATAAACCCTGGCTCCGTGGGACAACCCAGAGATAGGCTTCCAGGAGCCTCCTTCGGGATATACGATGAGGACGATAACTCCTTTACCTGGTATCGGGTCGACTACGATATTGATAAACTGAAAAGGGAAATCAAAGAGGTCGGTCTTCCGATGGCTCTGATGGGTTACTTTTTGTAAGGTTAGCCGATACACCTACTCCTAAGGCCAAAAGGTCTGCCACCACTATCGCTATCCGGGTTAGGAGAGCAAAAATCGAGGATTGGGCGCTGTATCCCATGACCGTTGAAAGTATGGCCTCACGTATTCCCAATCCAGCTGGAGTTAGAGGTAGAACGTAGGAGGCCACGAAGGAAAAGGAGTAGGCAAAGGCAACTTCTTGATAACCTCTCTCCCACCCGATACTCTTAGCTACCAGGTAGGCTCCAAAACCAGAGATCGACCAATACAGGGTGGAAAGGACGAGAGCTACCACTATGAACACGGGCCTACTGGGGTAGTGTCTCACCTTGGGAAAACGTTTTGAGATAAGACCAACGGACCATCTCCATAAGATGAGAGCCGCTATAAGCATACTGCTTAGGAGGATCTGTAGCGTCGGATACCGAAAGAAGACAAACGAGAACAGGGAAGCGCCGGCCATGAGGATAAGATGTTCGTAAAACATGGCTGAAACCACCAACGTGGACGAATAAGGAAGAAGGGAGGCCCTACCTACGAACTGCCATACCTTGCCCGGGATGTACCTACCTATGGAGGATATAAACCAAGAACTTACCGCTTCCTTAAGATTCAAAGGTATTCCAAAGGCCCTTCCAACCGCCAACCATATCAGTGGGAGTAAGGAGTAGGAAAGCACGAGTACCAAGAGGGAAAGGAGAAAGAGCTTAGGGTTGAACGATACGTAGCGGAGGCTATCCATCTGCTTGAAGAGCGGGTAAAGGGCGAACAGAACACCTAAAACGGCTATGGTGTATCGTAAAATCTTCTTCAAGCCGAACTATTCTAAAGAAGTTGGGTGTCTTCTCCCCGAAGCGTCGTACATACCACCTACGATAATACGCCTTCTTATAACCACCTTGCTGACCTTCCGAGGTGAAGGAGGTTTCGCCTCTTTTACGGTAAGGGGTGACGTACTTCTGGCATAGAAAATCCTCGGATTGGAGCTCCCTAAACTTCTATCCACAAAAGCGATATGTAGGTAGCCGTACGAATCCAAAAAGAGGGTAGGTCTCTCCTGTATCCCTTCCATGGGTATCACGAAGCTGTCTTTAACCGTGAGATCACCTCCTAAGATCACGCCGACGATGTTGGAGATATAAGGATCGTAATCTTCCCTCCAAGCCACCACGAATCCGCCGTTGCAGGGAATCACGGTCGGAAATTTTTGAATCCTGCCGTTAGGTCGCACAGCAAAGGGAGAGGACCAATCCCCCCCCGGATCTCTGTGAGAGGCCCATACCTCACCGGAGGCGTCTTCCCATACCACCAAATATCTTCCAGAGGAGAAAGCAATGTCAGGGTAATAACCTGTTCGGGGAGAAACCTCACCTTCGTTGTAAGTGTCGCTCCAAAGGATCCTGTAGCTTCCCGATCTGTTGTCGGTCCAAACGTACAGTACAGAGTCGCCGTCTGAACCGAAGGTAAAGGAGGGGTACCAAGCGTTTGCGGGTGAATCGCTAACTCGTATATCCTCGGACCATACGCCCCCGGATCGTAGTTTGGTATAGATCTCGGCCCTCAAGGCATCCGGATCATCTCTGTAATCGTACCACACTACTCGCAGATCACCTTCAGGAGAGGGTTTTAGGGTAGGTACGTACCCGTTATCACCCACGCTTCCGGAGTTAGTGAAGGTGAGTCGCTCCTCGTAAGCCCAAGTGTCACCGGATATGGGCTTGCGGTTGAAAAAAATCTCAACGTTTCTTATGCCTCCCACCCTGTAGTCGTGCCAAACCAAAAAGACGCTGTCTCCGATCACGGCTACGGATGGGTACTTAGCATCTGCGGTATCTGTGAATACCACCCTTTCAGCTTCCTCCCAACCAGCCGATGTTCTCATCTTGTAAAAAACTTGCCATACACCTGCCAGGCGTTTATGGTACGTCACATGAACGTTTCCAGCTGGATCCACGAACAGGTACGTATGGTTGAAACCGTTCTCACAGGATGTATCGCAAACCTGTTCGGGTATCCCGAAGGTCAAACCGATCACCCAAGCCACGAAGGAATTGTAAGGTCCATCTTTCACCCGTATAATATCCGCCTCCAAGCGGCCGTAGCTCAACTTGGTAGAGCACCAGCCTTCCAAGCTGGGGGTTGCGGGTTCGAGTCCCGTCGGCCGCTCTATGGCTCGTGTGTGTGAGATATGCGGTAAAGGTCCCATGACGGGGCATTATATTAGCCATTCCCACCGTTTAACTAAACGTAGGTTCTACCCCAACCTGCGTAAAGCTAAAGTCCGTATAAACGGTGTAGTAAGGGTCGCTCGCGTGTGTACCAAGTGTTATCGTAGATACAAGGCGCTATAGGGTTCAAAAGGAAAGTACGGCTTTATATCCTAAAGAGGCGATGGTGGTTTTTAGGATATGCGGCGTTTATTCTCATAGCCATCTTTCTCATCTTTAATTACATCACAGTATCCCGTTGGATAGCCTCACGATTGGTAGGTGTACCGATTGATTTTGAGGTAAAAGGGCTCTCGTTGAATTACGTTGAACTAGGGAATTTCCGCGTGGGAAACGGTATAGAGATAAAACGTTTATACGTTTTCTTCTATCCGGATGCTCTCCTTTTGAAGAGAAGAGTAGAAGCGGTCAAAGCTTTCGGGGTCAGGATAGATGTGCCTACGATAGAACGAGACTTTGCATCCAGGCCCCAGAGGAAAGGTCCTGAACCTTTAAGGCGAGTTTCCCGGTATCCTATTCTCTCTGTGGGCGTTGTGCAGTTCTATGACCTCCTCCTCTCTCCCACGGATTCGTTTCATATGAGGGTTAAGGCCGGGCGATTCTCTTACAGTATGGGAGGGCCATACCTTAATCTTAGCCGTATACTCTTAAAGGAGATAGCTCTTGAGAGTGATACTGCTCTTTCCTTAAAGGAGGTGGTTGGTGATCTGGTGATGCGCTATGAAACTACCTATGTGCGTCTTTCTTTGTCAGGTGAATATTCTAACATGTCCTTCATAACTCGTGATGGTCGTATCACTCTCTATCCTCGTGATGAGGGTATGGTACTGCACTATAGGGGAAGTCTTTTTCAACTTGAGGATAAAGCTTTTTCCTTAGAACTTGGCGATATGAACGTTAATTGGAGGTTTAAGAACTCCCCGGGAACACTCTCTTTTAGAGTACATAGGCTAACCTATGCCGACACCCTTACTGTTGAAGATCTCTCCGGTACACTCATCCTCAACAGTTTCCCAAAGGTTGTGGGCAGAAATGTAAATGGTAGAGCGTATGGTGGTCGGTTCGTTCTATCTTTCTCTTATGACCCCCAAAGCGTTCTACGGGGAGATATTCGGGTATTTTCGGTTTCCCCCCTCAAGGGTTGGAGAGTAACCGGGGACGCCGTTTTTTCTTTGTCGCCTAAAGATAGCTTTTTGATAGCTGGAGGTTCAATATCCTACTTAACATCTCCTTATTTAAACCTGAAGAGTATGAATTTTAGTTTTGAAAGTAAAAATCTACACAGGTATGATTTCAATATCCTGGGAGAATTCGTAGACGTTTGGGGATACTACGATATTCCAAGGGAGGAGGGGGAATTGAACTTCAACCTGAACAAACCTTTAACGGGTATAAGTTACGGTGGCGTTTCGGTTTATACGTTTCAAACCGAGGGTACCGTAAGGAAGAGAAGGGATATTTTGGATCTTTCCATTCCTTATTTGAAAATCTGGTTCATAACCTATGATACGGTGCGCATAGATAGCTTAGATCTGAAACGCCTTAAGGCACGTATAAATCTGAAAGATCTTCGGAACTCTTATGTTGAAGGTTTTCTAACTGCCCATTATTCTCAAAGGGATACGCTCTCTTTAGGTGCTGACTATATGTACTCACCTGATTCTTTTTTACTTTCGGGTGAAGTTATCTCCTATAAGGTTGGAAAGGTGAGATTTGCGGCTTTCGGTAGAGTTCCCGATAGCGTTTTGATCGATTCACTGATCTATGAAAAGGGAAGTTTGAACTTCGCACTACGGAAGATTTTACTATTGAATCGTGAAAATTATGAAATTATAATACCGCAAAATCACATCTTGGGAGGAATATTTGAAGGATATATTAGATTAAGCGAGGATAGCTTGGAATTTTTGGAGGATTCTAAGATAACGGTTACTGGGGTGAATCCTACTCCCCTCTTTGGAGCTTTCACGCAGAGTATGGATATTCTCGTAGATAGCCTTGATCTTACCGTTTTGCTTTCCGGAAAAATAAACTCTCCCGAAGTTAAAGGGACCTTGGAAGTCAAAAATCTGTACTACGGTGATATAGGTATTGATTCTTTGAGGGGAGAGTTTCTCCTGGGAAGGGAGGTTTTGGGTGTAGAGAACATGGACATATGGATAGATTCGGTCCCGGTTCTGATAGACGTGGCACTCTTCTACCCCCTCAACAGTACCATATACGTTTTTGTAGAAGGCGAAGGTGTTCCCACCGACAGATTCCTTCCGTTTCTTCTTCCCGACTCCAGCGCAGCAACGTTTCAAATAGCCGTATCTGGAAATGTAGAATCCCCGAAGGTTAGGGGGCAACTTTATTGGACAGCTAAGAGTTTAGACCTGAACGGGAATCTGGTGAAAAGGCCTTCCTTACATATGGTGGGTTACGGTGATAAGATAGTATTACCGGAGAGCAGGGATACGAATAGTGCTAAATTGAGGAAGGGAGAAGTGCGTTTTTGGGGATCAATCGGGACAAACCTTCAAATAGATAGCCTTATGGTGGAGTTAGATGGTGCCCAGATACAAGTTGATCCGGATGTGACAGCCACTTTAAGTGGTCTTTTGAAGGTAGTTGGAAATCTTAAGGAAAGTATCATGGTGACCGGAGATCTGATGGCTGAGGAAGTGGAGTTTTTCAAACCCCTAACCGAAATGGCCGGTGGAACATCCGGTGGGGGATCTAACAGTAAACCTATAATTCTGTACGACATCCACATCTACGCTCCGCGGAGGATATTTTTGAACAGTACCCTATCTTCTCAAGCTCTAACAGGGGTGCTTTTGGAGATAGATGCAGAGCTTTCAGCTGATCTTAACCTTCAGAAGTTGGGTCCCACGTTTTCGTCGGTGTCGGGGAGTTTGAGCTTTCTTCGGGGTAGAGTGTACGTTGTGGATAAGGTTTTCAATGTAGATAGAGGAGAGATCGTTTTGTTCGGGAATGGGGGAACTGTGAGCATTCTATCTTCGGCAACCTTTCCCCGTACTCTTCAGGGGGGGCAGAGCGATAGCGTTAAGGTCTTCGTTAGCATAGAGGGTAACCTTGAGAGACCGGAGGTGCGAGTGTGGAGCCAACCTTACATGGCGACGGGTGATATTTTGGCTCTGATAGTGGGTGGAGGAAACGTTCTTGGGTTGTTAAGTAGGGGGTTACGTTGGGGGTTGAACTTTTCTGAATTTTCCATAATGCAAACTCCAGGTAGTTACCAACTTCTTTTCGGTACCTATATAACTCGTAAGATATACATAAAATCCTCCCTATCTACTACAGGGGACTACAACAGCATAAGAACTCTCTACTTTGTAAATCCCAATCTATCAATCTACGGCGAGAGGATTCAGGATGACAAAGGTACCCGTTACGGTGTAGGATTGAATCTGCGCGTACGTTTTTAAATTCTCCATCCTTTGTTTATTGCTATCTCCTCTCTTTTCTTAGTCGGTTAGGTTCAAATTCCACAAGGTAGGTCAAGGGCTTAGCCGAATCTTCAACAAAAATCCCATCCTCCCCCCAAAATCCCCTCACCCCCCGGTCATGCTTCTCCAATTATTTCCAAACTTACACACCGCACCGGAGAGTTGATAGACCAAAACACCGCCGCCTCTAAGGTCGTGACCCCCAGCTATACACTGGGGTCTTCCCTCCCTCC
>JAADCS010000091.1 GCA_013154295.1 Thermotogae bacterium | reverse complement strand
CTTGCTATAGCTTTTTATCTTATGGGGGTTTATTGCTTGTGTGATGGACGTAAATGGGTTAAAGAGTGTAAGGACAACTGATCATGGAGATGTTTTTCAGCCTCACAGTGAAACCAATTCACGAACGGCTATCTTTTCTTTCTCCAATGAAATGGGGTAATAGGAAACGAGGTGATAAAGACTCCCCCCTATGCGAAAAAATGCTACCCTTCTATTCCTCAAATTCCTGTACTGCCCGAGAGGAGTATTGAATGCCTAACAAACGGGTGACCTTTATGAGGCAAAAGAGTATTACAACACAATCATCTAACTAAACACAAAAATCTATAGCATACCCTTAACACCAAATAAATGGCTTTTACTATCTTATCACCACCCTGTACGGCTTACCCTCCACTACCACGAAGAACACTCCGGGGCGCTTGAAGGTGTATCCCTCCCCCTCGTAAAGGAGGCGGCCCGAAGAGGTGAATATTTTGAGGTGTCTATCGGAGCGAACACTCCTACCCCGCAGGGTGAAGGGTACCTCCCGGACCTCTTTTCTCTCGGCCACGGACGTAGGCAGGGGGTAGCGGTAGGCCACTAAGCCTGTGAAGTTGTCAAGGTAATATATGTAGCCGCCATCAACCAATACGCCCACACCGTAGCCCTCGGCATGTAACACGTCCACTAAGATGGGGGACGTGGGATCGCTGACGTCGGCTACGAACACGCCAACGTTGGCCAAGGAACCGAAAACGTAGTTACCAACCTTACGCACGCCGACGGGGAAGATGGAGGCGACCGAAGAGAAGGGGCCGAGCTCCGCCACGTTCATGCTGGACACTAAGGTGGGAAAGGTGGGGTCACCCATATCCACTATCCACAGTCCTACGGAGTCCCCCGCAGCCTGGACTACAAAGGCGGTATCTCCCGACACGAACACACCTGCGGCCCCTCCGGAGCTTGAGAGCGTCAGGCCTCCTACGATGGAGAAGGGAGAGAGCCCTATGATCACCAGCTCTCCGTTGCCCACACCCACGGCGTAGTTGTCAGCGTACCTCTTTACGTCCTTTAGGGAGAAGGATAAGGATGAAGCCGTCAGGGTGGAAATCTCCAAGAGGTGCAACTGCGAGGAGGTACAGAGTAGCGCGTGGGTGGTGTCTATCATGTCCAGACAGCGCACCGTGTAGGGGAGAGTATAGGTCACGTGGGGTTCGGGATAGAAGGGGTCACTTATATCAAAGACGTGCAGTGTTCCCGTGCCCCCAACGTACAGGTAGTTGCCCACGGTGTCCAGGTAGGCTACGGAAGTTCCGAGACCCATATCCACGGGTACGAAGCTGAGGAGTTGCATGTTGGAGGGCGGGAAGATGGAGAGAACCGAAAGGCCCTGGTTATACACGAAGAGGAACTCACCCACCTTCAACATGTCGGTGGCCGTGCCGGGTAGCTGTACCTTCTGCAGGGTGTCGCCCACGGTTAAAGAGTAGGTGTAGAGTTTCCTCCAGGGGTACATCGTGAAGGTGTATAGGAGTCCGTCCTTCAAGGCAACAGACGAGGGAAAAGCCCAAGTCCCGATTGAAAAGGAGGTTATGAGCGTGGGGGAGTACGGATCGGACAGAGAGAACAACTTCACCTCACCCAAGTCAGGTACGACCAAGGTGTCCCCGCGCAGGTGGGGGCGATACGTACTGGCGTTAAGAACGGTTATGGTGCTCCGGTAGAGGAAGTGTATCGGACTGTAACTTTCGTAGAGTTTCAGGGTGTCACCGCAGCGCAGGATGAGGTAGTCACTTCCCAACCTCTGGATGTATAGCCCACCGGAGCAGCCGGACAGCGTGGGGGTGGCCACGACCGTAGGAGACGAGGGGTCGGTTATATCTATAACCTCCAGGGGCACCGTGGTGGAGGTCAGGAGAACGCTGTCTCCCCAGAGCTCAACGCCCACAGCGTAGCCGGATCCGGCTGCCCCCATTTCGGAGAGGTCGTACCTGTTGAGTACCTTCAATCCGGCATAGCCGTTGGCTACAAACAGTACGTCATCTTTGACTTCTATGTCCAAGACTTCATAGCCCAAATCAACGTAGGCCAACCTACGTGGCCATCCGGGATCTGTGAGGTCGTAGGATGAGAGAGATCCCTTGTCCGTACCCACAAAGAGGGTATCCCCCGAAAGGACCATGGCCTCTATCTCACCCTCACCGGCGTTATCAACCCGCGCCACCAAGAGCAGTTCTCCACCGGGTAGGAATCTGTATATCTCCAAGGCGTTCCCAGAGGAGGCCACCAATAACTCGTTGTTCGTCGCCAAAGCGTTGGTATTGCCGAAGGATACGGCACCGACGCGCCTGAACTCTGCCCTCAGCGGTACCACACCCACGAGAGCGATTGCCAACAGTATCAGGGCTTTTCTCATCGCTTTACCTCCTTCTTACCACAATTGATTATTATCCTATTATTTCTATTACCCTCCATTTTTCTTCCTGATATATCATAAATACCTGAAGCACAGCTCTTTTCTACACCTCTATTTCTCTCTTTCTCGTTGATAGTTGTGTAAAACGGGCATAGCACATCGTAATGCTCCAATATATTTAAGTTTAGTGGGTATACAGAACGAGTTAGATCGAGCGTATCTACATTTGAAAAGTTATCCATTAATACTGATAGTGTATCCTCATGTATAGTTAAGTTTGTGACAAAGCATGTGTCATATGTAGGTTTATCTACAAAAGGTTACTGATAGTGTATCCTCATGTATAGTTAAGTTTGTGACAAAGCATGTGTCATATGTAGGTTTATCTACAAAAGGTTTCGTTAAAGATAGATATTCTATATACCCTTTTAAAGATACAGACACATTATTTTTCTTAACATTACGAAATTCACCTTTTAGACTATCTAAAATTTTAGCATTTATTACGCCATCATGCATTTCATAATATACCGGATGAGTATTTGATAAATATTTCAACTTTCCCGATGCCACAAATCCATTATTATTAGATGTTATGTCATAAGAATAAAGATTCCCTCGAGATGAGCATACTCTCCTTGTTATAATATGTGCTAATAGGGTGTCTAAAAGGGTAAATGTTGCACATGTGTCTATATTTGTGTAAGATGTGTATAATAAAACATAAAATTGATCTTTCATGTAATCTACACTAATATCGGAAATGTTATTCACATTATTAATATATATATATTTGGCGTTCATCAGTGATCCATAAGGGCTAAATTTCGCTACCACTATAGATGGAATTGCAGACAATTCACTCCTTATAGTGGCAAGTAATATTTTGTCTTCTATATCAATAGCAATACCTACTTGATTCCAAATGCTTTCCATATTAAGTCTTCTAGCAAAAATTATTTCACCTGTAGAATCTATTGCAAGAAGTATTGGAGAGCAACTTGTAAGAACATCATCACAAATTGACCCTGACACAAAGTATTTATTACCACTTGCAGCGGAATTCGCTATGTTTGTAAAAACAACACTACTTTCACCATAGTATGTATCGTAAGCATAGGACCATACTAACGATAGATCGCCATAAACTTTTAAGATAAATCCATTATATCTTATACCGCTCGTTAAGGAATTTGTTATACCTACCACTATGGCAGATGATGGATGCAAAAGTTCATTTATAAAAGGTGCTCTAATAAATGCAGCATCCCATCCAATATTAGAGTGAGGAGCCGAAAGGATTGCTTGTGTTCTTATTATAGGACATACTATGCAAACAGGCGAAGCCTGGTTCATTAAATAAATGTTATGGTTTCCTCCTCCTCTGTCCTCATATCCTACAAATATGAATCCCTCGATTTCGTAATCGTCCCCTCCTAAAATGTATGTGTTGAAGGGAGAATTACTTGCTCCGACGACGGTGCAGCTTACAAGAATAAACATTATAGAGTAATATTATAGAGCCGTATAGTAGAATTGTGGATACGTACTCCACCGGCTCCTCTGCCGGGATTGACGCCTGTGAAGTCACGGTGGCGGACTTGGACTGTGACGGGGATGGTGATATAGTCTGGTAAGACTCTTAACGCGCTCCCTATCCTCGTAGAATTGCTGGAGGATTTTGACAAGCCCCTCCTCAAGCTCGTCCAAAGAGTTGAAAACCTTGTTAGCCAATTCCTGGCGTATAATACTGTTTAACCCAAACGATGTCTCTGTTGAAAAAGATAAGAATTTGAAGATCACTTTCTCCTCCTCCCCTAACCTACAATACTTCACCACATCGCAGAACATCTTCCCACACTCGTGGAACTTCCACAGGTTCCTACCTTTGCCCCTTTTTATCTTCGTCGCCCTTATTTTTCTAATTTTATCCTTGACGGTTCTGCTACTCTATGGAACCTTTTAGGCAAATAAAGATGTACAAAGGAGACATTTTGACCAACATTTTTAGATGATCCGAAGGAATCACCTCACACACGTACTTGACAAATGGAACAACTCTCCCCATTATTCTACACCTTAAGTTAACATAAGATAAACAAAACCGTAAAGGAGGTGTAACCATGGCAAAGTTAGTAAGGTTCGATCCTTTCCGTGAGCTCGAAGCGCTAAGAAGAGAGATGGAGCGAGTTTTTGATACCTTCCTCGCCGAAAGGGGTGTGGAAGGAGAGTTCGTTTGGACCCCACCTTTAGAGGTAAAGGAAACCGACGACCGCTATATCGTTCGCATGGACATCCCCGGTGTAGAGAAAGACAACATAAGGATAGAAATCTCCGACAACACCCTCATCGTCTCTGGCGAGCGCAAGGAGGAAAAGGAGGAGAAGGAGGGGAATTACTATCGCAGAGAGATAGCGTACGGTTCCTTCTATAGGGCCATCCAGCTACCATCCGACATAGACCCAGAGAACATAAAAGCTAAATACGAGAACGGTGTCCTGACCGTTGAGATACCTAAGAGCGAGAAGGCTAAAAAACGCGAGATAAAGATAGAATAAAAGTAAGGGGTCCCGTACGGGACCCCTTTTCCTAGTTCTTAAGAAGATGTTTTTTGGTGGTCGGTGATTTTTGTGGTGAGGTACTGTAAACAAATGCTTTTAATCTCTGCTTTCGTTGACTTCCACGACCCTCACGCCTTCCGGGGGAGCTGGGGGTTTGGAGAGCCTCACCCCATTGCTTTGTTGATTATAAGGCTGTTCGGCCTCGGGATTGGTGATTTGTCGTAAAAAGAAGGTCGTTAAAGGAAGTCAAAGAAGAGCTAAAGAGGATGCTGAAGTAGCAAACCGGAACTCATTCGCTTACCTTTCCAAAGAGCAAGATAAGGACACCTCTAAAATACATTCTTATGAAAAGATGGATGTTGTTGTTGATGGTCCTTTTTACATCCTGTATGCCTGGAGGTTGCCAACAGAAGGTAGCCGAGAAAGTTGTTGAGAAAACGGTTGAAATACAAACTGGTGAGAAGATAAACATCGGAACTGATGTGGATTTGGGCGAACTGGAGGATCTCGTACCTTCCAACGCCAAGATAACCTCAATGTTTGAGGTTCGGGATAGCAAACAGGTGGCTTATGTCGTCAAAAGTTCCCCAAACGAGGTGGTTAACTTTTACGTTGAAAAACTTGGCTCCCCTTCTCTGAAAATGACCACCCAAGAGGGTATGATGTTAGCTTGGGAAAAGAAAGAAATAGGAGTCCTGATAAATAAAGGAGATGAGGGTACGACCGTAGTGCTTACGAAAGGTGGCATATAGAAAACGCTCCCGTGTAGAATTAACGCCTATGAAAAGAGCTGTTCTGTTTGCGGCGTTTATAGCACTGGTAGCATGTGGCGGCAAGAAAGAGGAAAAGGTAAAAGAAGGTACCCCCAGGGATTCTTACGTTGTCTTGATGCAAGGTGGTAAGGTTTATAAACGTTTTGAAGTACCTGCAACGAAGCTCCGTCCTTTCCCTTATAACTTCACCCTGGTTGATCAGGATGGCAAGAAAATCAACTTAAAGGATCTGAAAGGTAAGATACTGGTGGTCGGGTATATCTACACCCACTGCCCTGACATCTGCCCCTTCATAACCTCCAACATGAAGAAGGTTCAGAAGATCATTAACTCCGATCCTGACCTCAAGTCCAAAGTGCTGTTCCTAAGCATAACCTTTGATCCAGAGCGTGACA
The DNA here is from genome assembly GCA_013154295.1 of Thermotogae bacterium. Classification (GTDB taxonomy): domain Bacteria; phylum Hydrothermota; class Hydrothermia; order LBFQ01; family LBFQ01; genus JAADCS01. The sequence goes on along the minus strand of JAADCS010000091.1, from coordinate 7,141 downwards.
CACCCAACGTTCTAAAAGAGTATGCCTCCCTTTATAAGGTAGACGAAAGTAACTGGAGATTCCTCACCGGTGAAAAAAGTATAACGGACTCCATAATGAAGCTTATGGGTATAGAACATACACGTCGTGATGTCCCCGAACGGAACACCTATTTCATAGACCACACGGATAGGATACATGTGGTTGATCAAAGAGGGTTCGTTAGGGGATACTTTGTAGGTAGTCAGGTTGATCCTGATTCCGTAGCTACCCTCGTGCGTCAGCTTGCTAAGAACCAGATATAGTAAATGCACGTATATTTAGTGCGTTACTCCTCTGAAATATTCACGAAGGGAGAAGGTGTTAAACGTCAGTTTATATATCGTCTATCAGCCAATCTGAAGGAGGCTCTCAAGAGGTATAACGTTGCAGGAAAGGTTCTTAGAGATCGTGATAGGGTATATGTGGAGACGGATGCCGAGATTGATGATATACTCCGTAGGATGTTTGGAGTGGCCGCCTACAGTCGAGCAAGGAGTTGGCTCTATAGGGACCTCGAAACTTTGAAAGAGATTTTGAGATCCGAGTATGCCCATATGGTCGGAGGTAAAAAGTTCGCAGTTAGAGTGAAGGCTAAGGAGATAGGCGTTTCAAACCAGAGATTAGAAAGGGAGTTGGGTGCTGTACTTTATCCTTTCTCCGATGGGGTAAATTTGGAAGAGCCGGACGTACAAATAAACGTCGAGATTCGCAGAGGTAGGATTTTTATACATCACGGGTGGGAGAAGGGACCAGGGGGACTTCCGGTAGGAACGCAGGGAAAGGCGTTGGCGCTGGTTTCAGGAGGATTTGATTCCTCGGCAGCGGTATGGTACGGTCTTAAAAGAGGTGTGAAACTACATTTTCTTCTGTACGATTTGGGAGGTGAGGAGCATGTGATGGGCACCCATGCTATTTTGAAAAGACTGTATGAGGAGTGGATATTTGGATACGTCCCCAGATTTTACGTGATGGACTTTTCGCCCATTTTGGAAGCCCTATTCACTGTCCCAAGGGATCTTCGCCTTGTGATACTGAAAAGAACCATGTACAGAGCTGGAGAGATCATGGCCAAAAGTTTGAAGGCGGATGCTCTTTTCACGGGAGAATCTGTAGGTCAGGTTTCAACTCAAACTTTGGCCAACCTAAGGGTAATTGAGGAGGCAGTGAATATTCCAGTACTGCGCCCGCTCATCTCCTTTGATAAGGAGGAGATCATAGCCAAAGTTAGGGAATTGGGTTTGTATGAGCTTTCGACTGCCATACCGGAATTTTGCGCCGTGGCAACTTCATCCCCCGTTAGAACATCTCTAAGAAAGGTGAAGAAAGAGGAGAGGAAGATACTAGAGGCAATTGAAAAGGCTTTCTCGGATGTAAAACTTCTGAACTTGGATTTGCCTTATGAAGAATTGGATTCTCTAAAAGCTCCGGAGTCACTTCCACATAATGCAGAATTCGTATGGTTAAACCGACATAACTTTGCGGAAATCTTGAGAAAAAGTGAGACTTGGGCCAAGGATAAAACCTACGTTTTGGTATGCCGTCGGGGTAGGTTGGGTCGCCAGATGGCCAAAATTTTGAGGAGACGAGGGTTTAAAGCTTTCTATAAAGTTGGGGGAACCGGGGGAATTCGACAGTAATTGCGCATTTTGGTGTTGTCTAAACGACGATTTTGGGTAGAACGAGAGCCAGATATAGAGTTACGCGGTATGATGTGTCCGTATGCAAAAGCGAAAGGACGAAGAGAGATAGGGAAGGAGCCTGTGGAAATGCTACGACGGGTAGCGTACTGGAGATTTTGTGTCCAGCGGAGTGATTGTATTGCAAATTCTACAAAAATTATCATACTATTTTTTTACCATACTCATCCAGCCAGATGGAAATTTTTTCCTCCCTTGACACCGAAACTTCGCTGGCATAAAACTCTTTTACCCTATAAAGGTTACCGTTTGTCAGGCTCTTGAATTCCTTTATCGGGTAGTAGGAAGGGTAGCATTTTCCCGCATAGGGAAGAGTCTCCCCCACCCCTACCCTATTACCTCGCTTCTTTGGAGAAAATTGGTATCACTGTGAGGCTAAATGGCCTCCAAGTGAAACCAACTCCATGATCTGTTGCAAACTGCTTGTAAATTTTTATGACCATAGGGGACGAAGGACTATTTTCTATCTTTCAAGAAATTTCAGATACTTGCTTAAAAGGACTTTTATGCGGCAAAAGGGCATAAGGTTGGTCTATCTCCCTCTCTGTTCTCCGGCTGGTTAACTGTCGGATTAAGCGGTTACCATCCCAAAACAACATCCTAAAAAACAACATCTTAAACAGTAATGATTATCCAAATCGTATTATACAGATAAAGGGGGATTTGACATGGTACGCTCAATTACCCTTTTGAACGCCTCTTTAAAATTGGCACGGGAAAATCTCATCGCACCTTTCCTGATCCTACTTCTATCAAAGGCATCTTCCCGTCTAACAAACTCCTCAACAGCCTCACGCACAGCTTGGGGAGTTTGACTATAGAAGAAGAGACCGCTTATTCCCTCCTCCACGCTTTCCCTAACCCCTCCCTTTCCGTAGGCAATAACCGGAACTCCAGAGGCCATAGCTTCCACAGGAGATATTCCGAAGTCCTCGTGAGCAGCGAAGACGAAGGCTCTCGCTTTGGAGAGTAGTTCAACCACCTCCTCATCCCTTACCCGGCCTAAAAATTCAACATTTCCCTTAGCGATACGCTTCAACTTTCGGAATTCGGGACCGTCGCCGACCACCAGAAGTTTCCAAGGCAACCCATTGAAAGCTTCAACTATAACGTCCACCCTCTTGTAGGGAACCAAACGGGAGACAACTATGAAATAGTTATCCACCTTTTCGGATAAATGAAAACGCTCCACATCCACAGGGGGATAGATTACCTCTGCCTCTCGGCCGTAATACCTTTTTATACGCGATGCTACGGTTTTGGAGTTGGCCAAAAATACATCTACTCTCGCAGCAGTGGCGAGATCCCATACCCGTATGTAGTTCAATATGAACTGGACCAGGAATCTCCTGACACTTCCTAAAGTTTGAAGATACTGCCAATTCAAATCCCAAGCGTAGCGCATGGGAGTATGCACATAGGAAACGTGTATTTGATCTGGGTGAGGGATTATTCCTTTGGCGACCGCGTGGGATGAGGATATTATCAGGTCGTACCCCGAAAGGTCAAAGGATTCAACGGCCATAGGCATGAATGGAAGAAGCAATCGGTAGTAGCGCTTCGCGAAGGGAAACTTAGATAGAAAAGACTCTTCAACGGGAATGCGATCTATAACACTGTCTTTGAAATTTCTTTTTTCATAGAACAACGTGAAGATTCTATGAGCTTCTACAGTTTCGACCATCGCTTCCAGAACTCTCTCCGCCCCGGCTCTTGTTATGAGCCAATCATGTACGTATGCGACCTTCATTTAGTGCAGACATCCACATAACATCCGCTATAAGCCAGATGCCACATCACAGGCAAAAGTAAAAATACCAAAAACCTCAAAAATCCTATATCCAGAAGTCTCTCCTCGCCTACCAAAAACCTCAAACGCCGCCGTAGAGATGTAGCCATACCCGTCGATGATGGATAAGCTAAGGAAAACTTTATAAGCGTGCGTGCTATATCCTTCGGGGTGTAACGTCTCATTAAGAGGCGGTCATTCTGGATCTCCAAATAGGCCCTCATGTCCTCGTGGTCACGGGATGTTGGTAAAAGAAGCTGAAATAGGAGAAGTCGCAGGTTATCTCGCCTTTTAGCATGTATTCTCTCGTGGTTTATAACCAACTCTCTCTCTTTCTTGGGAAGGTTCATTACCCCACGTGAAACCACTATTATGGGTTTTAGAAAGCCTACGTTGAGGGCGAACAGTTCCTCCGAAGGATGCAGAAAAAGATCCTCATCCAATGGTGAGGCATCCGCGAGCAGATGTTTTTTAAGTGTATCGGCCGCCTTCCAACTCTTCCATAGCCTGTGGAGAACCAGTGCTAAGTAAAGTATCACACCAGTTCCAAGGAGTAGAAATTCTGGGAACATCTGGACGATAACGTATATACCTGCCAAAGTGAAGCGACTGTGAAGGAGGTATATCCAAAAGAGCATAAGGACTATGAGGATGGGTAACACGCGCGCAACTATGATCCTTTCGCGAAACAGAGCGAAGGGGAGGCGGTCACCGGCGAACCTCAAAAGCAGGGCGAGTAAGATTATATAAACTCCTACACTCATGACTCAAGTTTTTTGAGGATCTCATATGCCTCTTCCGGAGTCAGATCCATGGCTTCGGCGAAGAAAGATGCCGCAACGTCTGGATGTTCCTTCACGAAGTTACCAAGAAAGTGGCGGAGCCTGCGCCTGTAAAACTCCTCACGCATAACAGTGGGGAAGTATCTCTTGAGTTTTCCCTCTTTCTTGCTGACAAGAAAACCTTTCTTCTCAAGGTTTTGACAGATGGTTAGGATGGTGGTGTATGCATAGGGTACCATCTTGTGACTGTTTATATCACCAAGGATCTCTTTAACTGTGGCTCCAGACTTGCGTTGCCAAATGTTTTCCATCACTTCCTTCTCCAGGGGACCCAGGGAGTACATACCACTCTTACTTCTTGCCATAGTGTGTATTTTACGGCTGCCGGTAGAAGTTTTTTACCCTCCAATAGTATTTAGGTACAAACAGATTTTTCATGGTATGTGGTTTAAAATTCGCTGATCATATTGAAAATTTTAAGCAAATCCAGGATGTTTTAGGAGTTTTATATCTAAAACGTAGGAACAGCGCCATGCTTTTCCTCCAGCACTTCGTTCGGGGGTAAAATAGGAGCTATGTTACCGACACTGTTCCTTGCTCAAGTCTGGGGTGATACCTTAAGTAACAAATACAAGCCCGACTCCCTCAACATGACGCTGGTAAAAAGGTTACGACTCCCTACACCTTGTTTCGGCTTGACCATCAAAGGAAATTACGCATATCTTTCATCATTACGAAGAATATACGTGGTAGACATATCCCAACCGGAAAGCCTGTTTAGGGAGGCAACCATAACCACATCAAACATGCCTTTGGGATTGGCCACAAAGGGAAGATACCTGTACGTAGGCCATGGATACAAAGGGGTCTCCGTTTTCAACATATCCAATCCGCACACGGCTTCCGAGATATACACTTTACGTCTCCCAGACACAGCGATGGCATTACTCCTCCGAGGTAACTATCTGTATGCCACCGTGGGTGATTCAGGATTTGCCATAATAAGTGTGGCCAATCCTTCAAGACCTCGCTTGGTAAAGATAGTGAATACGGGAAGCTTCACCAGAGGCATAACCGTTAGGGGGCGCCTCGCCTACATAGCTGCCGGAAGAGGCGGGTTAAAGATTTATGATATTTCCAACCCCCGCAATCCCAAGCTCTTAGGCCAAGCTCCTACGAAAGGTTTTGCCATAAGTGTGGATGTAGAGGGAGGAGTAGCATACGTAACCTTAGGTAGGGACGGGATCCAGCTCTTTGACGTATCGGACCCTTCAAATCCTAAGGAAATAAGACTGGCTAAAGGTCCGGGATCGGCTTTGAATGTACGGGTTATAAACAAGCTCGTATTCGTGGCCTTCGGGGATGGTGGAGTGAGCGTGGTAGACCCTTTCAAAAAAGTAGAGGTGGCCCGTTACAGACCCCCTATCTACAAGGGTGACTACGTGTTCGACATTGTGGTGAAAGGGGACTATATCTATGCCTCATCACGACGTGGGATGGTAGTGTATCGTTTTCTGAAGTGAAAGTTTCGGTCCTCATCACCACCTACAGGCGTCCGAAGGAGCTAAAAAGGGCTATAGAGAGCGTCCTTAGGAGCGATTGGGATGTGGAAGTTTTGGTAGGCGATGACGGGGGTGGGGATCTTCCAGCTTTACAGGATCCGCGGGTAAAATTTTACACATTCCATCACACGGGAAACCCCTCCTACGTTCGCAACAGACTGGCCGAGTTGGCAACGGGAGAACTTATAACCTTCTTAGATGATGACGATGAATACACGGCCGGACGCATAGAAATCCAGGCACACCATCTTCTCCGGGAAGGCCTGGAGGCAACTTTCTGTAACGTTATGGTGGTAGATTCTAAAAACGGGGTGCTCATGGGTTTGGCGTACGTTCCCAGCTCTCGTCCCCTATTAAAGAGGATTCTTTTCCCTTTTCAAGACGATGGGATTGTATTACAAGTCGGTGCTTTGATGATAAAGCGAGAAGTTTTCTTTAAGATAGGAGGCTTTAACGAGAGACTTACCCTACTGGAGGATTGGGAGTTCTCTCTTCGCCTTGCCTTAAAGGGCTATCTGCACTTTCACGATTTTCCTGGACTCTTGCATTACCAAAATAGGAAGGATAGTTTACGTATAAAGCAACAAGAAGTCGCAGCTAAGAGATATGCTGCTTTGATGGAGGTGGTGTCAGGATATTTACCTAAGAAACTTTTTAGAGAAGTGAAGGCCCACTTTTATCTGTCGTTGGCCCGTAGATTAGTAAAGAGGCAAAGGTTAAAAGGGATTAGTTTAGCCACTGAAGGCTTTTTCCTGAATCCTTCACTCCACACCGCTCTTTCCTTTTTAAAAGTTATGGCCACCCTACCGTAAGGGAGAACCCCTGATTCCGTTGAAAGCCGTTTTATTCGTATTATAAACACCATTTGAACTGGCGAAGACTATGGGACACAATTTTTAAGAACGTCCCAATTGCGATGAAGTGGTATTCTTGTGTTGGCGATCATAAAGCGCCTTGGTAACCCGTGACTCTTCATCACTTCCTGGTTTCGAAGTGGCTAATAGTTGTTTGCCATGGAACATTCGCTACCATTCTACATTCAACACTTAACGGGGGTAAACTACTCACTTATGAAGAGACCGGTTATACTGTCTGGTGTTAGAACACCCATAGGAAAGATTCTAGGCAACTTGGTATCCTTCAAGGCTACGGATCTCGGAGCCATAGTCATAAGGGAGGCCGTGAGGAGATCAGGGCTAGACCCCAACGATATTGATGAGGTGATGATGGGTCAGGTGATTCAGGGAGGGAGCGGGCAGAATCCCGCCCGCCAGTCGGCGATAAAGGCCG
>JAADCS010000093.1 GCA_013154295.1 Thermotogae bacterium | reverse complement strand
AAGGTTGGTGCCAAGGATCTCCCAGCACTTCGTTAAATCCTCCAACTCGTCCAAAAGGTAGGGCCTGCTCCAGTGCCCCTTATGCAGCCGCCTTCCATCCTCGGCGTAGGCCACGTCAAAACGGCGGCGGTTGTTGTCCATGAAGATGAAATCAAACGTCGCCGGCGTGAAGTAGATGTGATCTCCGGGTTTTAACTCTCCTGCATGCACGAGCCAAGGGTGGGCGGGATTCCATGGATTACTTAGGTCGGTCCTATAGTAGCGTTTCCGGTCGGTGGGCTCGTCAGGGGAGGCTAAGAATACGTAAGGATACCAACGATCTTCGGTCTGGCCATCGCCCATGAGAGCGGGGACGCACCAGGTGAGCTTCTTTTCGTCGCTTTTGAGCTTAATGACGTAAAGCATTCTAAATTGATTGGGGTTGCCTTCTATTAAATCTGTTCTCTTGCAGCATCTCAAAACCCTTAAACCTCTATTCTCATGTGGGTTGTTAGCTTCTCCAAAGGTTTTTACGTATTCAACCTCCCACTCTTCCGGCTTCGCCTTCTGCTTCAGCATCCTACGCCCCGCGTCCGAAACGGCCCTAAGGGGCATCATGCGGGGGGCGAATACTACCCCCAGGTGTAGGGGAAGACGGTTGCGCACCTTACCCATCTCACGCTCGTACTTACTCTTTATCTCCTTCAGAATCTCAAGGGCCTTATCCGCCGGGACTACAGCCATGAAAACTTGGGGCTCGGTGAGGATAGAAATATAGGCGGAATATGATGTTGGGTCTTTCTCAAGATTCGCCACCTCTATTTTGGCCACTTCGCGGGACTTTCTCCCATATCCGGCGGGGTCGTAGAGGGTTATGGTTTTATGCTCGTACCTTTTAAGAACTTCGTACAAGTTTTCACCCAACTGATTTTCGGACGACAGATATTCGGGGTTGTCAATTATCCAAAGGCGTTTGTTGTCCGTGTCCCAAAGCACCGGAATCTTCACCCGGCCTATGTGTATCTCGTAGGCGTGGTAATGGCCGAGTTTTTTAATCTCTTTTCTATTATGTTCAGTATCGGCTGGTATCTCAAAATAGTACCGGCCACCCTGTTTCTTTGTTCTATCCTTTATGAGGCTCTTAACCTCCTCCCAGAACTTCCGCGTGGTCTCCCAGATACGGCGCAGGCGAGCGAAAGAGGGGTTTTTGGCCACCTCCTCGGCCCTGTGGCCGTTCTGATCATTTGGTTCTCTAACCGCCAGAGTCCTCACGAGTGTTCCGTCCAGCCAGTGGGTGAGGTCAAACCGGCCGACTATCAAGGCTATCCTTCCGTTCTTATCCGAAACTTCGTCTATCCAAATGGTGGTATCTAACTTTTCAGTAGCCCACTCCTTGGAGCGATCTGCCCGCCGCTTTTCGCAAACATCACACACCCTTCGGCTCTTGGCTTTGTCGGAGGGACCTATGGGACGAAGACCGCAGACGGAGCAGATTTCGTCTTCGTTTCCCTTCCACTGCCTTTGAACCCATGAGGGGTCGGCTTGAAGGGTGGGGGTCTCTTTTAGATGTTCGCCTATAGGGGGTAGTTCGGTTTGTCCGTCCCAAGGTTTTTCGTCAGGGCGGATTTTAGGCACTATCTCCCCTTGGATGGCAAGACGGGGATCCCCTTTTACCGTTCCACTTTGGAAACGCTCAAGGATAAATTCCCTTAGGGTCTTGCCGTTGTGGTCCGGGTCCGCGAGCTCTAAGAGATCTTCCAAATCCGGAACGACGAACACAGAGCCGTTCTCATCACGATAGACCTCAAGCCCAAGGGGATACTCCTCTTCAAGCAGTTTTTGAACTTTATCAAAGGCATCTTTAAGGAGCTCCTTACGGGCTAAAATATCCGGAATTGAGTTGGCCGAGAGTAGATAGCCCAATCCATCGGTGCGGATTGAGAGGAGGCGCCATTTAACATCTTTTGGATCTCGTTTTTCACCTGTAATTACGCATCGGGCTATTTCCGCCTTGTAAAGAGCGGCTACGATGGAAGACCAATCCCAAAGGGTGACTTCATTGATAGGGCGGCGGGTGTCGCCGGGGGATTGTTTTAGAAATCGTTTCTCAAAAATATCCTTCCTACTCGTAATAGTCATAGCTTCGTTCTGTAGCAAAGCAGTTAAATGGCAAATCGGCCTGCCTTCAAAACCAAAAGCGGAACTCAAACGTGGGGTATAAGTGCATTGAATCCCCTCTATTTCATGATCATCTTTTTCTTTTTCAAAGTGTGCTGTATGGTGTACCTTGCGCAATAGCCAGATTAAGAACGGGAATGTAGTATCCTCTCTTCCTCGTCTCCCTTGTTGAATTAGATCTGGAAGAAAAATATGAGTGCCGCATATATTTACCTTATAGGACGCTATTTTCGCAAAAAATCTACAAGAAAAATATTTGTTAAGCAAACCTTGAGCCTGCAATGGGGTAAATCCTGGACACCATTTCATGAATTCGTGCTTCAACTTTTTGTATTGGTCCCATAAAGTCGCTTTTATATGCTCATCAGAACATTTCTTCCAATCATGCAGCCACGCCGCCAGCTCGGCTTTGAGGATTTCGGGCCTTTCCTCTTTTAACTTCTTAAGGTCGGCCATCGTTGCCCTCCTTTATTCCATACTTCTCTAAGTAAGCCTTAACGAAATGTTTGAACAACTTGTTGTGCCTACCACTCATCAACTTGAGATGCACCAACTCATGAACTATAACCTCATGGCGAAAACGAGCAGGCTGACTTAAAAGTTCCTCGCTTAAAAACAGGTCACCCTCTGTAGAAACACTCGCCCACTTACGCCTCATGGGACGTATATACACACCCCTCAAACGCTTCTCCACACCTATACGTTTAGCCCAAATACGTACCTCGGCAGTGATAATGTCCCACATAACGCCTAATTCCGAATCTCTATACTCCATCTTCCAACCTCCAAAGTAGGTCAATCAAAGCATTACTCCAAGGGACCACCTGCGCGAATTCTATGCCCGAATCAGCCAAAACTTTGTAAAGTTTTCTACGCAACTCCCTCTCGTGGGCGTTGCTCGGTTTCCAGTGGGGGAAGTTTCCTATTACCTCGTCTATTTTCAACGCAAGGTTTTCGGCGGACTTAGAATTCATATTCTTATGGAGGAGAAGGTAAGTGTATATGGCAAAGGTCCTATCCGAAAGGTTAGATTTGCTACTCCGACTTTTTTGAGCACGGTTTATGTATGCAACCAACCTTGATAGCTCCTTCAAAGCCTCACGACTACTTATCTGCCGCTGGATAAAGGCTTGTCTTATGTTTTCGGCCCTCTCTCCTATGGGAATGAGATAAGGCTGTTGCTTCCCATTTTCCTCCACCATTCGGGCTATTTCGTTAATTAGATTAAACATCTTCACAGTATCGGGCTTTTTCTGGGAAAGCAGCGAATCCAGAGTTTGAGCCGTTATTTCATAAACTTCGCGCAGTTGCCGAACCTCTTTGGTGTGAGTGTGCTTTTGAACTATCTCGGCGGTTTTTCTCAAAAACGATTTATCTACCGGTACGTGGGGCTCGTAGCTGCTACGTAGTAGTCTATACATCTCCACTAATTTCTTGTAGTCCTCAAGAAAGGGACGCAGAAAAGGATCTGGGGAAAGAATTTCATAAATCTCCTGAATCTCTCGGAAGAAGGAATAGAACTCCTCCCTAGCATCTTTATCGCGGAAATGCTCCAAAATGGCCTCTGCCACCTTCTCCGGAGAGTGATAGGAGTATAGGATTAGATATTTACTTTTGACCATTTTAATGAGATGCTGGAACCTCTCTTTTAATACCTCCAGATCCTCTATCACGCCCTTTATATCCTCTGAATCAAAGGCCAAGGCCCTTTCAAGGTTGTCAAATATACCCACAAAGTCCACTATCAGACCGCTGGTCTTTTTGCGGCCACTTTCATCCTCGTAGGGGCGATTTACACGGGCTATGGCCTGTAGAAGTACGTGGTCCCTCATAGGCTTGTCCAAATACATCACGTAGAGGATGGGGGCATCGTAGCCTGTAAGGAGCTTTTCTGTGACTATCAAGATTTTAGGATTCTCATCCGGCTTTCTGAAGCTCTTACGCACCAGCGCCTCCTGGTCGTCGCTTAGGTGATACCGTTTCAAATGGGGAGGATCGTTGTATCCTCGGCTTATAACCACTTGGCTGTATTCGGGAGGTAGATACCTGTCTAAGGCCTCCTTGTAAAGGACACACGCTTCCCTATCTACACCAACCAAAAAGGCCTTATACCCCATGGGCTCAACGAAGTTTCTGAAGTGTTCTGCGACGAATTTGGCGACTTTATCCACCCTTTCTGGGTTTTTTAGCATGTTTTTGAGGGTAACGGCTCTATCAAGTACCCGATTTATCTCTTCCACATCCGAGACCCCCTCAAGCTCCACGGCTTCCCAGAACTCCTTTTCCATGGCCTGTCTATCTACCAAAAGGTCGTTTGGGGCCATTTGGTAGTGAAGGGGAACCGTGGTACCATCCTCTATGGATTCCCGTATTGAGTACTTATCAATATAACCCTTTGGAGGGTCATCAATGCCGAAGATCTTGAAGGTCCCTTTGCCTCTGTGGGTCTTATCTATGGGTGTTCCCGTAAATCCGATGAAAGTAGCGTTTGGCAGGGCTCCCATGAGGTAGTTTCCCAAATCTCCACCGGTTGAGCGGTGAGCTTCGTCTATCAGCACTACGATGTTGGGGCGAGTGTTTAAATTGGCGTCGGCTTTGTCAAACTTGTGGATCATAGAGACGATTAGCCCCCTCGTATCCTCTTTTAGGAGTTTTCTTAGGTGTTTTTTACTCTGTGCGATGTGGAAGTTTTTAAATCCGGCAGATTCCAGATTTTGAAAGAGCTGCTGCTGGAGCTCGTTTCTGTCCACTATCATGAGAACGGTGGGGTTCTCAAAGCGTGGGTCTTCAAGAATGAGCTTGGCCGCCGTTATCATGGTGTAGGTTTTCCCGGAGCCCTGCGTGTGCCATACGAGGCCGCGACGCCTTTGGGGATCTCTGGCCCTGCCTATGACCTTTCTAACAGCCCGCATCTGATGGGGACGGAGTATTACCTTTGAGAGCTCTCCGTCTCTTCGCACGAAGAGGATATAGTTGGCAAGAATTTCCAAAATCCTCTTTGAAGAAATGAAGGTTTTCACGAGGGTTTCAAAATCGCCAGCCTGCTCGTCCTTCCAGTTGAAAAGCGCCTTTCTGGACAGGTTCCATGTAGGACCATAGAAGAACCTAACCAGATTGGTCAAAGTAAATATTTGGCTTTGAACCATGAGCTCGGCTCCTTCCCTGTGATAGCGGCAAATCTGCTCAAAGGCTTCGGCTATTCCCTCCTCACGGGTGGCCGCTTTAGTCTCTACGATTATAACTGGGATACCGTTGATGAAAAACACTATATCGGGCCTTATGACTGCATGCCCACTCACAAAACGGAACTCTTCGGTTATATGGAACACGTTGTTATTGGGATTTTCTAAATCCAAGAGTTTTACATTCTTTTCCCTTCTCTCGGCCTCAACGAAAACGGTTTTCAATCCCTTAAGATACTGCCACGCCTCATAGTTGCCTTCTATGTTAGGTCTAACTCTTATGAGCCTGTCTACAACTTCCTCGGCCTTTACGCGGGAAGCGATTGTGGTGGGGTTGAGCTTCTGAAGTTGTCTGATCAGAACCTCCTTTAAAACCGGGCTACCCTCCCCACCCCTAAGCCTTAAGGCCTCATCGGGAGATAAGTATATCCAACCCACCTCTTGAGCGTAGCGGATCATGGGCTCTTGAACCACCAAACGCTCCGACGATAGAGACATACCGGCAAGTATACGGGCGTACCGGTCGGGTGTATAATCTTCTACCATGTTAGCATGTTAGCCGTTTTGGAGGGGTACAGAAGCGTTAGGGGGGAGGAGTTTGAGCGTAGGATAGAAAGGTTTAAGGAGAAGCTTAAAAGTCATAAGAGCATAAAGAATTTCTTGGGGGATGAAGAGGTTTTAACAGATGCGATTTTTAGTCGTAAAGGGGATAAATGATAATCTCAACATCCTTGCGGAGATGCAAGAGGCCTTGGAGGAGTTCCACAAAGATTTGGCCGAGCGAATTTATAGAGCTCTTGCCGTATGTAGAAAACTACTTGTGGCCTTTGGCGGAAGAGAGTGTGAATTTGGTGTATGGGACGGAGGTGTCAGCAGAAGAGTTAGAACCGTTCGTAAATATGTCCTATAGAGACTTTCAGATGCTTTTAAATATGGGCTTCGGGGCTCCGGTCAAGTTCGGTGAATTCCTCACGCTTGTGAAGAATTCTCTTCAATTTGAGGTTTTGGGTTTAATCATTCTCTTACTTCTTGAAGATGGAATAAAACTTAAGGCCAGCGCTATAGCGGAGACGAAGGAGCTTTTCAAGACTATGGTTCAGAAGTATTACGTTGAGTTCCGCTCCATTTTGGGTCAAAGGCGTAAGGTGTCATTCTCGTGGAGTTGGGAGGGCTCTATACCAGAGGATTCCTCATCTGTGGATGTGCAGCATGAAATCTACCGTTGGAGGTTAGAAAATAAATCTTCGCAATTCTCAATCCTTCTTTCATAAAAGCTCCTCTCAAAATATTCGTCTTCTAGATCATTCATAGGAACGTATATTTCAACTGGAACATCAATATTTTTAAGGTAATTTACCATCGCTGGCCCAATATGCTTCCATTTTAGCCCTCCGAGACCACATCCTAGTGCGGGAAAAGCTATTGATTTAACCCCTTCTTCTCTATAAAATTTTAAAAACCTTTTCAAACCTTCGCAAATCATCTTAAGATTACTTTTTTCCCTCCAGTGTCTTTTTGTGGGAAAGAATAGGAACCATCTTTCACCATTATGACTTTCCGGCTTATAAAGGTAAGGCCTCCCCGGTTTTAATATCTTCCTTCTCACAATATTTTGATACACCAGAAAGGCACCCGGGTACATGTACTTGAAGCGACTTGCTAAGCCCTTACCCATGACACCAACTGTATTGACACTTATGGTTAAAGTTTGTAAATCACTGTCAAACATATCGCCTTCAACTATATAAAGATTGGGATAGATTTCCACTTTTCTGCGAGGTTGGAAGAATAAATCAGGGTCAACAATAACCTCTATTCCTGTTGTTAGATTCATCTTCGCTAGTATATTCATTACGTCCTTTTTTATATTTTCGTTGGGTACATAGATAGCACGTATGTGCTCTTTAGGCACTTTCTTGAGAACCAAAATTTCGGACTGTAAAAAGGTTTTAGGGAATAAGTACTCTGCATGTAAAGGTGGAAATAGAAACTTGTTTTTCTTAATAAAAGGTTTTATATCTACTATGGCCTCCTCCGAATACCAATCCCGTATATCTCGTACTTTCTCAAAGAGTTTTATAAGATACACATCGTCAGGATCTAGTAGAATCGAATAATCACTTGCAGCGTTACCTATAGAAACTTTACTTCCCCTTTTTTTGTATACCTCTGCATTTATATCTATCACTATTAGTTTATCCTTGCGCTCTCTTGATAGTCTATACATCATAGCGTTTCTTGGGTAGATATAGAGATTCGCATACTTGCTTAAGCCCTTCTTTCTTCTTTTTTCAACTATTCCTTCGTCTGCTATATCTATAAAATCTAAACCAAGCTTTTCAACCTCATCGCGGCTCAAAATACCTGAACTAAGTATAGATTCCAGATTCTCAAGCTCTGTAATGTAATACAGCTCCCTTCTTCGGTCCCGCCTTCTCGCCTTTCTCATGCCAGATCCTCCGTTTTGGACGCTAACTTACCCACTAACTCCTTAGGCACCCTCCTCCTCGCCGTCATCAGGTCGTTAAGCAACGCCTTAAAAACCTTGTCCAACGCCTCCAAACGCTTCTTTTCAGCCTCTATTTTTCTATCCACAGAACGAAGTATATGGGCGATTTGTTTCTGTTCGGGAAGGGGCGGAAGGGGGATGGGAAGGGTTCTTAAAACATGTTTTGGAAGACGACGACGTCCAGTGGTTCCCTCCATTTTTGAAGCAAGATTATTAAGCACCTTTGGATATTTTAGATAATAGGCGAGGAAAATTATTTCAAGCAAATCCTTTTTATCTATCCAAATTGGGAAAACTTCTGTAGTTGCATACCCCCATTCCGAGGGAAGATCCTTTAAGATTCCCTGTTTTCCATTTTCTAAACTTGGCGTTATCTTTGCCAGTAGTAAGTCACCTTTTCGCACCAAGATTCCGCTTCTAACCTCTGTCAATTTTCGAATTTCCCATTGCTCAACGAACAAAGCATCTTCCGGTATAAAACTCATTGGTATGAAAGGAATAAAATCAACATTCAATTTTCCAACACTTCCATGCCCTAATTTCACCATCTCTCCCAACCTTACCACCTTCCAATGCTCCGGAATTCTCCCAATCTCCGTTTCCTTCAACTTGACCCCATCCACCTTATCAACCGGCACGGGCCCGTAGGTAAATAGATGTTTCATCAGGGATTTTTTGAGCTCCTTCAGGGCATTTATAACATCCTGTGTTTTCTCCTTCGCCTCCTGCACACTTCGGAGAACATACGCAATGGCGCGTTGTTCGGGGAGGGGAGGGAGGGGGATTAGTATCTCTTTTATCTCGGACAGGTTTAATACTGGGTATCCTTCAGCTTTCTCTTTGGCGAGTTTTTTCATTTTCAAAACATAGAAAAGGAACCACTGATCCGTTTTATCTCTGTCGGGAAGAACGGCACAGAGATGACTTACGATATATGCATCCATAGGAAGAACTGCGCGTTTTTCTAATCGTATTGAAGCTCCACTTTTTGGGAAAACAATTGTCCCTGCCGGAAATTTCCGAAGACGATAATGTTGGATCGCTTCGTCGGTTATAAGATCCCAGCGTTGAACATAGTCGGTGTTCAAATCTAAATGTTGAACCCGCACAAAGGGGCGTTTTCCACCAACAAAATATCTTTCTCCTTGAGGAGCTGAACCACCGCTCTTTATAGTTGCCACCTCCCCCAGCCTCACCACCTCCCACTCCTCCGGCAACGGTCCCAGCTCGGTCATACGGTAGCCGGGAGGAAGGTTGTTAGTCGTTAATGTTCTTTTCTTGTTCATGTTTCAATTTTCCCCCTTATGCACCCTCTGTTATAAATTTCAAGACCGCTTCTTCCAGTGTAAGAGCTCGTGCATTGGGTATTATAAAGCGGTTGTAGAGCATTAATTAGGGCACATTCCACGTCTCTTATTATCTGCAGGGTGATTCTTCCGTAGGTGGTTGATGTGATGTATCCAAGGCAGAGGTATAAGCCTGCCGTGTCCATATCAAAATCTCGTATAGTATTCTTGACTTCGCGCGCAATATCCTGATAGTATGCCATCCCTATATAGAGCAAATTTTTATCTCTGAATATAGCGTAAAAATAGGTATCCTCCACCTCATCCAAATCGGATAAATGCACCTTTTCCCAGAAGATTCTAACCGTTCCGCCTTTGTTCATGGTTCTCTCCTTTTAAATAAAATACAAACATCCTTCTTCTAACAAATCCTTCCTAATTTTCCATCCTTTACCTAACGCTTTAACAAATTTGTGAGCATAGTGGACAGGCGCTGGAAGCCTTAAAATTCTTTCTTCGCTTGATAATGATGAGTAATTCAACTTTGATAATCCATAAATAAGCTCAAGATCATTCGCATTAATTTCCAACTCTGTATAATTTCCATCTTTAAATAAAATTTTATTATCAATTTTAATCGGTTTACTACCATATGGATAATGATGGGGTAGAAGTAAGGCGATGTCTTCTATTAGCACTCCTATACCTCCCTCATCGTTTCCTATTCTAAATTTGCTATACTTTTTTATATTTAAGGTTGTAATCTCAACATGATACCTTTTGGAAATGTTTTTCAGCTGTTCTTTCTCAAAGTTTTTAATGCTTCCATCTCTTAATAGCAGTATTTTCTTACCTTCGAGATTCATATCAAGTTGCAATGTTTCAAATATCCTTTCAAGGTTCAATGTTTCTTTCTTAGCTAAAATTTCTATGGGAACAATTTTCTTAAGTTCCCCTTTGTAATCGTATATGATAGTACATCCTCCCAAACTTGAACCACTAAACTTTTCTTTTCCAATATCAACACCAAAAATATAATCATATTCTGCATTATATTTTAAGACAAAATATTTTATTCCCAACTTGCTTAATATTTGAATGATGATATTGTTCCTTGCAAAATTATTCTTTAATGTTCCTTGATCCCACAAAACATTTTGGGATATTATGTTTTTATTAAATAGTATTCTCTTAATTTCCTCATAGTAATCACTATTCCGATACTTTTGCTTGCCGATTATCAAAGCAAATCCTACAGCATCACTATCAACGCCATTCATTTTGGTTAATACTTTGAACACATTCTGCCGGCTGAAAATAACGTAATTATAGGAGAATTTGAAATAAGGGAGCAAATTATTCCTTATTGAGTTATAATATCTAAAAAATTCAATAACTGTTTTCTTGATTTCTTGAAAATTATCCTTTATCTCCTTATCTATTAGAATCCAAGTTTCAATTTCTCTTCCACGGATAAATTGTGGAATTTCGTATGGTACAAACTTCTCCTTTAAAACAGTACTAGTAGAATAAATTTCAACTACTCTGTTTTCATGATCTTTTGCTATTAAAGGAATTTTTAACTTAAAACCATTAACTAACAAAGGTTCTTTATGTATTATATTTGATAGATTTTCCGCAATACTCCTTATTACTTTCAATCTATTTCTGTTCCCAAACACAAAGGAGGCACGCAAATTTTTTAAATCCTCCTCTTCAAGATCATCAAATCGTATGGATAAAAACAGGTTTCTGGTATAAAGGAATAATTATAACCCTTCACTCGGATAATCGGTTGCTCAAGGTCAAAATTTTTGTTAGAATACACGGGGTATTTTTGTTTTAAGAAGCTGATAATTCTTGCAGTTTCTTCATTGTTTGATATTATATCTACTATTTCAAATACTCCACCTTGCTCATATCTCACACGTTTTCCTATATATTTCCTCAAATTTTCTGTCTTTTTGTCAGCTAATAACCAGAGATTTCGCGTTGATTGTATGGAGAAACGAAAATTAATCACCAAGTAAACTTCATCATTCAATATTTTGACTCCTACATCTGGGAGCGGATACCACCGGAATTCATCGTTTGAACCGGATTTTAGTATTTTGTTTAAAATACTTTTTAATTTTTTCTCTATCTTGAAGTTTTCCTTTAAGAAAAGCAAAAACAACATTTCTTTAGTTGCAATATTTATGTCAGTGATAGGCACAGTTTCTATCAACTCAACATTATCCTCATACTGACGATTAAGAGTTAAGAATGTTCGTTCATTAATATCATATACATCACCTCCTCTCCTTCTTACTTCCCTGTAAAGCTCTCTTTCATCCTCAAGAAAGGTTTTCAGCTTGTACAAGTAAGCATATGAAGGCAAAATGTTGCGCTTAACCTTAAACATATTTAGAATTACGTTTGTTTTGCTAAATGCCATTCTTTCTTCCTCCTATCCTAATCCCCAACACCCCCAACACCTCCCTTAGTTTCCTATCCGCCTCGGCGCGCTCTTCTTCGGCCTCTCGGAGTAGAACTACCGCGTCTTCAAGGGGCAAAACGTCCTCGTGGTCGTTTGTGGCCACATAACGGCTCGGTGAAAGGTTGTAGTCGTTGCGGGCAGCTTCTTCGTTGGTGATAACCTTGGAAAGCCCCTCCTCCTCCTTCCATTCGTGGTAAATCTTCGCTATCTTAGATATGTGTTCTTCGGTCAGATAGTTCTTTGGCCTCCCCTTTGCGTACAGTTCGGAGGCGTTGATTAAGAGAATTTCTCCGGGATGCCTCTTTCTGCGGTTTATCACCATGATGATACCGGGAGCCGTGGTATTATAAAAGAGATTTTCGGGCAGGAGTATAACCGCCTCTATCAAATCGTTTTCCACAAAAGCCTTTCTTATATCCCTCTCCCTGTTCCTTCCTCTGGTACCGCTTCCACGGCTCACAGCGCCCGTGTCTAAAACCACGGCCATGCGGCCAGTCTCGCTCAAGGAGGCCAGCATGTGCTGAATCCAGCCCCAGTCGCCTTTGTCTGAAGGAGGAATGCCAAACTTAAAGCGATCAAAAGGGTCCTTTTCATAAACCTCTTGGGGAAACTCCTGGTTCCACATGGGATTAGCCACCACCATATCAAAAGTTCTAAGGCGACCGGCATCATCCTTAAAGGCAGGGTTTCTCATGGTATCCCCGAGGCGTATATCCGCCTCCATATCGTGTATTACGGCATTCATACGGGCTATGGCAAAGGTGGATGGGTTTATCTCCTGACCGAAGAGATACAGAGGCTCCACTTCGTGAGGTAAGACCCTCTTTCCGTTTTTTACAACGCCGTACCGCTTAATCAACCTTAGATGACACTTTATCAGGAGCCCCCCGGAGCCACAAGCGGGGTCATAGACCGTCATACCCGGCTCCGGCTCCAAAATGCGGGACATTAAAATTGCCACCTCCCTCGGCGTGTAGAACTCTCCGGCACTCTGCCCTTGACCTTCGGCAAACTTCTTTAAAAGGTACTCATAGGCACGACCCAAAATATCCGGTTCCACATCTTCCAAACCCAGACGATGGCGAGAGAGGACGTTTATTAGAGACTTTAAAGCATCATCTGGAATAATACGCTGGCCAGCAACCGTAGCGTTGTAGTCAACCACGTCTATAACACCAGAAAGAATAGGATTCTCACGGGCAACGGCCCGAACGGCATCCGTTAGATACTGCCCTAAACCGGTGGATTGTTTCCTTATCTCCGACCACCGGGCCATATTTGGTATGTAAAAACGAACGGCCCCCCTTCCTTTGGAAATTATTCCCTCTCTCCTCTCATCTTCAACTATCTGCAAGGCCAACTCCTTGCTCCCGTACTCTTGGGCCAAATGCTCAATTTCATCCTCAAACACGTCCGAAAGACGCTTTAAAAAGATAAGTGGCAGGATATAGTCCTTGTACTTGGGGGCGTCCACCGGCCCCCTTATCGTGCAAGCCGCATCCCAGAGCCAGTTCTCCAGTGTTTTTAGGTTCAAAGACATGGGACTCTGCAGTATAAAGCTGTCATATACCCAACCCCTCCGGTCTCACTTCCTCGCCCTCTATCTCCGCCACCCCATACCCGCTGCTCGTCTTGGCCCCGAAGCCGTACTCCGTCAGCATAGCCTTTACTCCTTCAATTACCAGCCTTAAATCCTCCTGCGACTCGGAGAGTATCTCATCCTGCTCCCTTCCAATGG
>JAADCS010000067.1 GCA_013154295.1 Thermotogae bacterium | reverse complement strand
AAGGAGCTCCCCAAGTCCTTCATCGGGAAGGTGCTAAGGCGGGTGTTGAGGGAGGAGGAGGAGAAGAAGCAGAAGGGTTAGAGCAGCAGTAATACGATTCAAACAAAGAGTGAGCCATTCCCAACGTAGTTCCCCTGACTAATATTTTTTACCGCGTAAACGTTCTTTTTGGTGTGTGGTTTCCTTTCTTAGAAAATTTATTGCAAGCATGTACAAACGACCCGAAGCGACCATAAGATGGTTTTTTAGCCTCACAGTGAAACCGAAGAATTTTTTCGCTTACTTAAAGGCATCATTTCGGTAAAGCGATTTATTACCCCGACCTTTTGATTAGCTTTGGATGGCGGAGGTAAGGTATTAGTCAGTTATAACCACATCTACCACACGATCGTCCCTGGAAAGTTTTAGAAGCATAACGCCTCTAGCGGTACGGGAGTATAGAGGTATATCGTGAAGCTTTACCCGGTTTATTATTCCCTTCGCCGTGAGGATTATGGCTTGACTGTCGTTTCCAGGATATTTAAACAGGGAAAAGAGGTGTCCAGAGGTTAGCTTTACGCCCACCTTCCGTCCCCTGTGAAGTATCGGTACTTCCTCCACAGCCATCCTTTTAGCGTATCCCCTTTCGGTTATGACTATGACCTCCTCCCCTTCGTCTATGGGAATAGCCACCAGAGGTTCGCCGCGGAGAGCATAAACCCCAAGACTCTGACGACGGAGAATAGGAACCTCCTCAACTTTCATCCTGTAACCTTTACCCTCCTTAGAGGCAACGAGTATGAAGCTTTCGTTCAAACGTGGAAAAACGCTAACTACACCCTCACGTGATATGGATGTTCCCTTGCGGCCCCGTAGAACCTCATCAAACCTCACCCGTTTTATACGACCGCTTCCGGTGAGGACCACCAGCTCGTACCTGTGGGGATCCTGAGGAATCTTGAAGGCCCAGACCACCTTTTCATCCTTGGGATAGTTTTTGAAGATGTTCCTTATGGAACGTCCCCTCGCCGCAGCCGAAGTTTCGGGGATGTCGTAGGCTTTGGTCCAAAAAACCGAACCTCTGTCAGTTACGACCACTATATCATCGTGGGTTGAAAGTTTAACTATGGCGGCGGGTGAGTCGTCCTCGTAGAACTTTATGGCGGTTTTACCTTGAGTGCGCCGGTTCATAGCTCGGAAGGATCTGAGAGGAAGTCTCTTAGCATAACCACCCTTAGTGAAAACTACCACTACGTCTTCCTCCTTTATGAGGGCTTCCATGTTGAAATCGGTTAGCTCCTGTTTAAGTATAACGGTACGTCTCCGGTCGGCGTACTTTTCCTTTATCTCCAGGAGTTCGCTTTTCATAACGTTAAGGAGGGTGACCCTATCCGAAAGGATGGTTCTGTACCTTCTTACTTTCCCCTCCAACTCACGTTTCTCCTCCTGTAAGGTTTTGGTCTGCAGACGTGTTAACGAGGAGAGCCGCATATCCAGTATGCTCTGAGACTGAAGGGCCGTAAATCCCATCTCTTGCAACTTTCCTTTGGCCGCAGAGGGATTCTCTGCCTCCCTTATCGTCTTTATAACCTCATCCATAATGTCTATCGCTTTCAGGAGGCCCTCTACGATCTCAAGTCGGTGCAGCGCTTTGGATAGGCGGTACTCGGTACGCCTACGTACAACCTCCTCCCGGTGTTGAAGGTATATAACCAAAGCGTCCTTGAGAGTCAGGAGGCGAGGTTGAACTCCCACCAGAGCCAGCATGTTTATAGCATAAGTACGCTGCAGGTTGGAGTACTTCAAAAGTTGATTTTCAACTACCCGTGGATCCGCACCTCTCTTAAGCTCAATCACCACTCTTATCCCCTCCTTATCGCTCTCATCCCGAAGATCACTTATGCCCTCCACCTTGCCTGCCTTGACGAGTTCGGCTATCTGCTTTATAAGGTCCGCCTTCTTTACCTCATAGGGTATTTCGGTTATTACGATACGGTTGGATTCGACACGATACTTGGCCCGTATGGTTATCTTACCGTGACCCGTCGTATATGCCCTTTTAAGACCCTCGTAACCTATAACGAAGCCTCCAGTCGGAAAATCCGGCCCCTTCACTATCTCCAATAGATCTTCGGAGGAAAGGTGTGGATTATCTATGAGGGCTATAGCCGCATCTATCACCTCTCCCAAGTTATGGGGAGGAATGTTGGTGGCCATACCCACAGCTATACCCGTGGTTCCGTTGGCCAGAAGGTGAGGAAACCGGGAAGCCATTATCACCGGCTCCACGTACTGACCGTCAAAGTTGGGAACGAAATCCACCGTGTCCTCATCTATCTCACCTATCACCTCCAACGCTATAGGCTTGAGGCGGGCTTCGGTGTATCGGTAGGCCGAGGGGGGATCCCCATCTATGGAGCCAAAGTTCCCCTGACCGTCTATCAGGGGGTATCGCAGGGAGAAGTCCTGGGCCATACGGACGAGAGCATCATACACCGCTTGATCACCATGAGGGTGGTACTTACCTATCACCTCTCCTACAACCGTGGCTGACTTCCTAAAGGGTCTATTGGGAAGTAGGTTTAGCTGCTTCATAGCATAGAGGATACGTCTCTGAACAGGCTTCAATCCGTCCCTGGCATCGGGTATGGCCCTACCTACTATCACACTGACGGCGTAATCAAGATAACTCTCTTTTAACTCCTTCTCCAAAGGAATTTCAAGAACTTTACCCATTTTGAGCGGCTATTTTACAGCCGAGTCGCTTCGGGCTATGTTGCCCCTAAAACGAGATTAGAATACTCTCGTGCTGGTATTCTCCAGGGGTCTTATAGACCGTTATTTTTACAGGAACGTGGCGGTTGAAGTGAAGGGAGGAAGGATAGCCACGGTTGAAGTGGAAAAGGAAAGGTGGAACGTGAGCGGTGTTTTGATTCCGGGTTTCGTGGATACGCACGCACATTTCATAGCCTACGCCCTTAGCCTCAATAGACCGAGATTGGACGGTCTATCCACCCACGAAGATGCTCTGTCTTTCATAAGGAGGAAAGTAGAGGAGATGGAAAGAAACGAGGTGATCATCATGGAAGGGTACGATGACACCCATTGGGGTAGAGGGCTAAGTCGTAGTGACCTTGACAGATTAACCGATAGACCGTTGATAGTGAGGAGGATATGCGGCCATAAGGCCGTTTTAAACGGTGCCGCCTTGAGATGGCTGAAGGAACGATATGGTGATGTTCCGGGCGTAGATTACAAGAGCGGCGTAGCGATTGAACATCTCCCTTTAAACCTAAGCCTATACGTTTCACCCTCTGATGGAGAGATTGATAGAGCCATACTGAAAGCGGAGGAGTTGGCCAAAAGTTTGGGGATTGTAGCTATAGGGGAAAACGCCCGTCTCCCCTTTCTCCGCAGGCTTAAGAGGTTGGATGAGAAAGGTAAGCTAAAGGTGAGATGGAGGGTGGCCGTATACTGGCGGGAATTGAAGGAGGCCGAAGAGCTTGTAAGTTACAAGAGCACCTACTTTAGAGTTGTGGGCGTTAAGGAGTTCTTGGATGGTTCGGTTGGAGCCCGTACTGCTGCCCTCTCCTTTTCCTACAGAGATACATCTTCCCAGGGAGAGCTACTTCACGATGACGACTACCTCACGGAGGTTTTGGAGGAGGCCGAGCGTAAGGGTCTCGGCGTCTGGTTCCATGCGATAGGCGACAGGGCGATAGAGCAAGCCTTGAGGGTAATATCCCGTTCGTCCCAACCCTATATACACCGCATCGAACATTTCCTCTTCCCTAGAAGTGAGCATTACCGTGCGGCGGCTGCCTTAGGAGTGGGAGTGTCGGTTCAGCCCAACTTTACACGACGCTGGGGAAGAAAGGGAGGTCTGTACCAGAGGGCGGTGGGGGATGCTCTCTACTGGCACAACAGGTTTAGGACGATGGAGAACTTGGGCATTAAATACGCCTTTGGTTCCGACACCATGCCACCGGGCCCTTTATACGGCATTCACGGAGCGATAAACCATTCCGTGGCGGATGAAAGTCTTACTCTACCCGAAGCTCTGTATCGTTATACCACCGCAGGGGCGGAACTCTTGGGTGATGGGACCTATGGGCGGATAGAGGTTGGCAAAGAAGCTTTACTCGGTGTGCTATGCGAAGAAGCCGTGGCAAGAAGATAAGAGGGATCATAGCTAGCAAGTATTTGAGTAAGCGTTTGGTAGTGTTTCGACTGTTTGTGATCACCGTGACCATGGTGGTTTTAGGTCGCATACTGTACTTTTCCATCCTGAAACCCGAACCCTACCGAAGCAAGGCTTTTAATCAACACGTGATAAAAGTTAAGATGTTTGGGAGACGCGGGACCATATACGACCGCCATGGCAAACCGCTGGCCTTTACCGGTGAGGGGTTGACTTTAGAGATCGTGGATACGCTTAGCGTTGCAGATTCTCTACGTCTGGCCCGTTTCGGTATAAACGTCAGTCGCTATGCTCTCCACAAGCGAATTTCGGGTTTATCCCCTCTTCTTTGGGATTCGCTTAGAGGGATAAGGGGCATCTTTAAAACTCTCCGCCAGAATAGGAGATATTATCCCTGTGGGAAACCTTGCGAGAACGTGGTGGGTAGGGTAAGAGGTGTTAGAGGAGTTTCGGGGTTGGAGTACGCCTACGATTCAATTTTGGCTCCCCATACGACCGTACGCAAGTACCTTAGGGATGCATCTGGTAGGGTGTACCCCATGCCTACTTCCCTCATAAGTGCTTTTGGGAGCCTGTTTGAACGGAGAGATCCCGACGGTAGGGATCTACACACTACCTTGGATATGGACATGCAGAGAGTGACTTATCAGCTTTTAAAGAGGAGAGTCGAGGAAGTTGGGGCGAAGGGGGGGATGGTGCTGGTAGCGGACGCCAAAAACGGGGACATTTTGGTTTGGACAGCAGTGGGTTCCCTACAGCTCAACCACATATTCAATTACGAACCAGGTTCTAACTTTAAGATAGTGGTATATACCGAGGGTTTGGAAAGAGGGGTGAAGCCTGAGGATACTTGCGGAATATCGGATGGTGTTCTATACTTAGGTAGGGGCGTGGTGATACGAGATGTGAAACCTTTGGGTGAGAAGAATACCTGGTATTGGGCTTTGGTGAAATCCTCCAACGCTTGCGCTGCAAAGCTTGCCCTGGATATGGATACGCTGCGAAGAAACGGACTCTATCGGAGGGCACTTCTCTATGGGTTTGGAGAACCAGCGAATGTGGGGTTACCCGAGGATCCGGTTCACTTTGAGAAGCCGTCGCAGTGGCGAACGTGGAGGAGGGTAAAACTGGCAAACATGTCCATAGGTCAGGGTATCTTCGTAAATCCCATTCAGATGCTTAGAGCCTATATCATCGTCGCTAACGATGGGAAATTTATATTCCCGAAGATAGTAAAAGGTCCACCTAAAGAGTATCCCATAAGGACGGTGGCTTCGAAGGAAACCTTCCGGATACTGAAGAAGATGCTGGTAGGAGTGGTGGATAGTGGAACCGGTAAGTGGGCTAAGATAGAGGGGATGAAGGTGGCAGGTAAAACAGGGACAGCTCAAAAGTACGATCCCATCAGGCGGAGGTACAGTGTAGGCAGATCTTTAACCTCGTTTATTGGGTTTTTTCCGGTTGAGGATCCTCATTACGTGATTTACGTTCTCATAGATGAACCCCGTAGAGTCCTAACTGGTGGAACAGCGGCCGCCCCTCTGTTTAGGAAGGTCGCTTTGGCTACGATAAAACTTGATTCTCTGCGCTCTGGAGGATTACGCTGAAAGTGATACTTCAACCGTTCGCCGATGAATTTGAACTGTAACCTTAAAAAGGACAGAGCGGAAGTTTGAGATTTTGAGCAGCACCTAAGTGGTAAAATTGAAAGACTACTCGGAGGATCCCAATAACCTCCAGCATCCCCGCTCTCCTCTTTGGGAAATCTCTCCGCCTAAAACTAAGTTCCTATGGCGATCACCAAAGGATACGATCCCGAAACCTTCCGAAGAGCCAAGGAGTGGTTTGGAGGGGATGAGTTACGCGCGAGGGTCTTTCTCGACAAGTATGCCTTACGCGATTACAACGGAAAGATCTTGGAAAGTACGCCTGATCAGATGTGGAGGAGGGTTGCCCGTGAGATAGCTTCGGTTGAGAAAGAGTCCAAACGTTCTCTATGGGAGAAACGTTTCTACTGGATGTTGAAGGACTTTAAGGTGATACCCGGTGGTAGAATAATGTTCGGGGCTGGCAACCCCCGCAAGGTCACCTTGAAAAACTGTTACGTGATACCTATAAAGGAAGATTCCATAGAGGGTATATTTACCGCTGCCATGGAGATGGCCCGCACCTACAGTAGGGGCGGAGGCGTAGGTGTGGATATAAGCATCCTTAGACCTGCCGGATCACCGGTAGATAACGCGGCCATATTTTCTACCGGATCGGTTTCCTTCATGGATCTGTTTTCGCACGTAACGGGAACCATAGGGCAACAGGGTCGTCGCGGTGCTCTGATGATAACCATAGACGACACCCATCCCGATGTACCGGAGTTCATAACCGTAAAGAACGACCCCGAACGCCGCAAGGTCAGGTTTGCCAACATATCCGTTAAGGTGTCCAACGAGCTTCTAAGAGCGGTGGAACGGGACGATGAGTGGGTTATGGTGTATGAGAGTAAGGAGGTTGGCCGCATAGAAAGGAGGATACCCGCCCGGGAACTCTGGAATCTGATAATAAAAAATGCTTGGGCTTCAGCCGAACCGGGTATAATACTCTGGTCCAACGTGAAGAAGTATGATACCGGTTGGTACGTGGCCCCCGTTATAAGTACCAATCCATGCTCGGAGATACCCCTGGAACCGTACGGTGCCTGCAACCTGTCCAACGTGAATCTGTCAGCTTTTGTACTTGATCCTTTCGGAGAGAACGCTCACATAGACTACGAGAGCTTGGAAAAGGTCCTTCGCTACAACGTCCGATTTCTGGATAACATAAACGACTACAATCTTGAGAGGGAACCTCTAAAAGGGCAGAGGGAAGCCTCATACAGACGTAGAAGAATAGGTGTAGGTTTTACGGGGCTAGGGGACATGTTAGTCAAGCTTCGCCTGAAGTACGACAGCGAAGAGGCGATAGGGTTTGTGGAGAGGTTGTTCAGATGGATAAAACACGTGGTGTACGACGAGGGAGTGAATTTGGCGATCGAGAGAGGTAGGTTTCCCGATTATGATGGGAGCAAACACCTTGAAAATCCTTTCTTCGCCGACTTTGATGGAGAGCTTATAGATAGGATAGAAAAGTACGGTTTGAGGAACGTGGCCTATCTGACCGTCCCTCCCGTGGGTTCCGGTTCCCTGTTAGCCGCCACATCCTCCGGTATAGAACCTATCTTCGCCCTTTACTATATCCGTAGGGCCGAAAGTCTTTCGGCAAATGAATTCAGGGTCTATCATCCGTTGGCCCGACAATACATGGAGATGGTAGGGAAGAAGGATATGGAAGAAGGGGAGTTTCCCGATTACTTCGTGACTGCCCATCGCATAGATCCAAAGATGAGGATCAAAATGCAAGCCGCCATACAAAGGCATATAGACCAAGCTATATCTTCAACCATAAACCTGCCCCGCCAGACCACGCCGGAGGAAATAGGACGTATATACACCTTGGCCGCCCAGTCGGGTCTGAAGGGAGTGACTGTCTATCGCGAAGGATCGCGTGAAGGTATCCTTATAACCGAAGAGAAACCTAAGAAAGAGAAGGAAGTTATAGCCGTAAAGGGTAAGATCTCCCCTAAACCCAGACCTATGGTTATGGTGGGTAAAACCTACAAGTTCAAAACCGAGCTGGGAACCGTGTATATAACTGTAAATACCGATGGAGAGAATGGACCTAAGGAGGTTTTCATACACCTGGGCAAATCCGGTTCCTCCCTTATGGCTATGTCCGAGGCTATAGGTAGGCTTATATCTTTGGCACTACGTTCCAACGTTTCGCCTGACGCTATAATCCACCAGCTGCGAGGTATAAAGTCCTCTTCTCCTGTACGTCAACCTGACGGTACTTTGGTTTGGTCCGTCCCCGATGCCATAGCCAGGGCCTTGGAAACCTTTTTAGAGAGCGGGGAACTACCTCTGGTGGCCGAGAACGAGAGACCCAAATTGGATCTTGTAGTTCAGCTGAAACCACAAGGTAATGGGCCCAAGTATGAAGCGGTAGCCATCAGGGAGGATGGAGACGTGGTGGAAGGGGTTTTCTGCCCAGAGTGTGGAGAGGGGATGATAAACGAAAACGGCTGTTGGGTATGTAAAAACTGTGGGTACTCCAAATGTGAGTAGTTACACACGTAGCCAAAGAAGAGTGGGTTATAGATCCACCCAAACTATGAACAGTCTGAAGTTTTAAGGGTAGGAGATCGTTTAGTGGTTTCACTTGGAGGCCGATCAGCCTCACAGTGAAACCAAAGAAACGGCAGTATGGCAATCGCTCATAGGGTTATTTATGGTCACATTACGGCCTTCCAGAGTGATATTACTGGCATTTCTCTCAAAGCCCTAGACTCTTCGAATTGCAAACGATTGCTTTGCCAAGCAGGTGTTGCGTTTCTACGACGAAAACGTTTCTACCCACCTAAGGAAAAGGGTATAACCTCCTCTCTCGTTATCTCAAGTCCTTCGGGAAGGACTTAACCGTTGGAGAAACTCCGTATGAAAAGCTCTATTTGAGATCTTTTTCAATCTGTTTCAATAGCCTCTGTAAGGTTTTTAAATAGTTAGAGAACCTTTTTTCGCCTTCGGTGGTAATTTCGTAATAGGTTCTGGGTCTCCGTTGTACGAATCTCTTTTCATATCTGATTAACCCTTCCCTTTCCAGAACTCTAAGGTGACTGGCTAAGTTACCATCGGTGAGGCCCAGTTCCTCCTTGAGAACTTTAAACTCTACCCTGCCCTCTTTTAAAAGGAGGGTCAGTATGCCCAAGCGAACTCTGTTGTGTATCACCGGGTCAAGATCCTCTATCATTGCGTTTCAATTTCAAGTAGTTCCATAGCCCAAGTATGCCCATCATCAAACCGGTCAGGGAATAACCCGTGAGAAACGACCACTCACCGGATAGAAATAGAAATGGCAATCCGAAAAGAACCAGAAGACCCACGTAGAGGAAAGGCCTAAAGATCAACCCACTTATCGTAAGTCCCACACCAAGGACGTAGGTTATCCAAAGATTAAAAACTTCGGTCTTGAAAAGAGGAGGATAGAGGAAAACATTCCACCAAAAAGCACCCATGAATATACCCCACATGAGTCCAACTCGCCCTATGGTGTTCATTCTGTTCTCTCCTGCTCCGTATATTAGCCAGGATACCAACGTTATAGCCACGGCGAAGGTGATCATGCTCACGATGTACGACCCCGTTATTCCGTAGGCCATAACAGTCAAAACGGCTGGCACGAACCACAAAAACGATCTTTTCCATCCAACCATATTGACCGTTGAAAGATAAAGGGCAAGGAACAGTGTAAGGAACCAATGCACACCCACGAAAGGAAGATGGAAAAGACGACCCAAAAGCTGATAGCCCATATTAAGAAAGGTATAAAAACCCCAGATGAACATTTGCCATGCGAAGATCCTTCTACTTTCCCTGCCCTTTTCTGCCAGAAGAAGTAAAACATCCACCTCCTTGATCAACCGTCTGAGATCCCTTTCCATTTCTGCCCTCCTTTTTTACCACCATCCCCCACCTATTACCAACTTACCCCAGAAAGCTAACGATCTGCTTTCGGGATATCCGGTGGTAAGATTTTCGTTGATTTTCCATCCGGAAGCGAAGAGATAGCCAGCGCCTGCGTTGATGCCGATGGCTAAGAACGTGTAACGATAGAGGAATGTAAGACCACCCTTGATAAAGAACCCCTCGGCGTTCAGAACTATCCTGGTGGGAGGATCCTTTAGGACATCGTCGAAGTTGCCCGTCTTACTTTCGGATATACGCAGAGTTAAACTCCCTCCACCTACGCCTAGCGAAGGGAACAGCAAAACCTTGGCGCTCTTCAAAAGGGCATATCCCAACGAAAAGTACCCCACACTTAGCTTTCCCTCGCTTAAGTAGTTAGGAGATGTGGCAGCCGCGAGGGATGTTTCAAAGCTGCCTCCCCCAAGCAGGAAATCTCCTATAAAAGCGTACCCCTCTCCTCCTGAGAGATACCCTCCTCCGTGTGGGGAGGGATACCCCGCTTTTTCAAGCCTTCTACGGACCTCGGTTAGATCCGTTACACCGTATCCGAAGTGCCAGTAACCCAAACCACCTGCTAAGAGCATCGTTATCATGGTCTCTCCTCCTTTTTACTTTATAGCCTCCTTAAAAATATCCTTCACTACTATACTTAAGTTGTAGAGTCCGTGGGCAAGAAACACACCCCAAAGCCCACCGAACTTCCAATAGGCCGCACCCAAAATCAACCCCGCGGTTGTGGCGAAGAGGGCATGTTGCCAGCTACTTCCTAAGTGGTGAAGGCCAAAACCTACGGAAGATACCACATATCCCAACGGGCCTCCCAAGGAGTTTAGAACGTATCCTCTCCAGATAATCTCTTCCAAAGCACCGAAGATAGGGGTGGCGAAGAGATGCATGAATTTGCTATCCGGGGGAGGAGCCGTACGTATGGATGAAAAGAACGTTTTTACGAGAACGTTCAGAAGATGCAAGCCGAAGAAAGCCGCGATGAAGGTGGAGATTTCGTTTTCTAAACCTTTCCATCTAAAGGGCTCAAACTGTAAATCTTTACCTATACGCCACGTGGCTATCAACATCCAAAGGAGGATATTGAGATTCACCAGGACGTAGATGAAGTTTCCACCTGAAACCAGGCGTAAAAGTGCCGGAGAACGGAGGGTGTAGGCTAAAGCGTAGGCCAACGAGAAAAAGGTGAATATGGATAAGTTCATTCCTATAGCTGTCACCCAACTCCACAAAGTACTTTGCATCACAAAGTATTCTAAAGGCGAAAAGCACCTTCGTGCAACCCATAAAGGATAAGATGATCTCGTAAGATATGTTTGGTCCCCTTTAGAAGGTAAGAACGTCTTCGTTGTCTCTAATCTCCGTTCCTTTTGCCTCCTACGATTACAGACGCTGTCAGAAACCGAAAACACGAACATCGCCCAAACCAACCATCCCATGGTTTACCTTCAGGTTGCCGGACGAAGATGGAACTACCAGTTCCCACTTGAAATATGATTCCAAAAATCCTATAATATCGGACGGTATGATCTGGGTATATATCTCATCCCTGGGTTCTCAAGCGCAGGACCCATCTGCGGCAGAGGAAAAGTTAAATTTTCGGGTAGCCACGCACTTCATACCGAGTGAGGTGCGTGAAGGTAAGGTCCTTTACACCACCTTTCCCTACGGAGTTTCGCTTCTGAAGGATGGCCTCTTCGTAAGGGGCATTAAGATCACTTTCGGTAAGGTCAGAAAGGTTGAACCTCTACACCCTGCCAAGGCCAAGTTCAACTACTTCAAAGGAAAGGATCCCAAAAAGTGGAGAACGAACGTTCCCAGCTACAAAGCGATAGCCTACAGGGAGGTGTATCCAGGCATAGACCTCATCCTAACGGGCAAGGAAGGAGGACAGCTGGAATTCCAATGGGTGATAAAGCCCGGATCCGACCCGAAGCGAATAGCCCTGAAAGTTGAGGGAGGAAAGTTTGAGGCCGAGGGGGGTGATGTGTATGTAGTTAAGGATGGCAAGAGGGTTCTAAGGATCTCCTCTCTTAGCGCCTATCAGGGTGCCGAGAAGGTGAAGGTACGACACGTTGTGGAAGGGAACGTCCTAAAGTACGCCTTGGGGTCTTACGATCCCTCCCACACCCTGGTTATAGACCCGGACCTTAGCACATTGGGTGCCTCTACTTTCTTGGGGGGAAGTTCGGAAGATGTTATCTCTGATATTGAGGTAGGTGAAGATGGGAGCGTATACGTGGTGGGCTATACTTACTCCAGCGACTTTCCCACAACTCCTGGAGCTTACGACGAGACCTACAACGGTGGAGGAGACGTTTTCGTGGCCAAGCTTTCATCGGATCTAAGCACCCTGATCCTCGCTACTTTCTTGGGGGGCAGCGAGAGTGAAATACCTGATCCTTATGGATATCAAGAATCTCCGGTTCTAACCATCGGACCCTGGGGAAATGTGTATGTAGCGGGTGTAACCCGTTCACCCGACTTCCCCATCACTCCGGGAGCCTACGATGATACCCTGTATCTTTTCTCCGACAGTGCCGACGTCTTTATAGCAAAGTTGGAACCAGATCTGGCCAATCTGTTAGCCTCCACCTATCTGGGAGGACATTTGGACGATGTACCCTTTGCCATCGCCGTTGACGAAGATGGCAGCGTGTATGTAGCGGGTTTGGCCTCCTACGACGACTTTCCCACGACACCGGGAGCTTACGATAGGACCAACGTAGGTGTAGACGGTTTCATATCTAAGTTGGATTCCAGTTTGTCCAGGCTTCTGGCCTCAACTTTCTTAGGGGGAAGCTTTCACGATGCTGTCAAAGGTTTGGAGCTGGACCAGAATGGAGCTGTCTACGTGGTGGGCTACACTCACTCCAATGATTTCCCTGCGACACCGGGTGCATACGATGAGACTTTCAACGGCTGGGGCGATGTGTTCGCGGCAAAACTCTCTGCAGATCTAACAACCCTTGAAGTGGCCACTTACTTAGGTGGTAGCGAAAGAGAAGAGGCCAACCACCTGATAATCGGACCAGGTGAAACCGTCTATGTGGTGGGTTATACCTTATCTAACGATTTCCCTATGACACCGAATGCTTACGATAGAACTTACAACGATAGTGGTGATGTGTTCGTGTCTGTCTTTGACTCCTCCCTAAGCACCCTTGAAGTGTCTACTTACATCGGTGGTGATAGATGGGACGTGGGCACTTATATAGTCATGGATCCGTATGGCAACGTCTATGTGGCGGGATACACTAACTCCTCCAACTTTCCCACCACGCCGGGAGTCTACGATGATACGCATAACGGTCTTTCAGATGCCTTCGTGCTGGCTTTAACTCGCGATCTAAGAATCTTACAGGCATCTACGTATTTGGGTGGAAGCGATTACGATTACGCCTCAGCTATGACATTCGACGAGGGTGGTAACCTGTACGTCGCCGGCAACACCCGCTCCAACGACTTTCCAATTATACCGGGAGCTTACGATGGAACCTTGGGCGGCTATAAAGACGCTTTTGTATCCAAATTCACTGGTGTGTTCATCAACGTAGCGGAGAAACCCGAAAAGAGCAACGGTTATTTCCTCAAAGACGGCTCCATCCATATTTTCCTTCGGACCTCCGCCTACGTGGGTGCCAGTATATACTCCGCCGATGGTCGCCTGGTAAAACACCAGGAGTTGCGCGTTAAAGGGCGAAAAGAGGGTTGCGATAAAGGGCTCTTCTACCCAAACATCGTAATCGGTGCTGAAGTTGGTAATGGG
>JAADCS010000056.1 GCA_013154295.1 Thermotogae bacterium | reverse complement strand
GCTTCTTTGCCTTAGAAATTACCAACTTCAGCACCGATTACGATGTTCGGGTAAGAGAGCTTTTTATCGTAACCACTTCTTGCCCTTTAACGCGCAACTACTGAGATAAATAGCCTTGTTGTCCGTACAGTCCGACTTTTCTATACTTGTGCACTTCTACCACCCGGCTGCGGTCCCCTCTTTGAGGGGAGTTATCTTTAGGGCATGATCCACCTACTAAGAGCCGAAACGACCTTAAACCCACCGTTATACCTTCCATCCGCTGTTGTGAGATAAAACAACACCGAAACAAAACAAAAAGCGCCCCAGGAGGGACTCGAACCCCCGACCTACGGCTTAGGAAGCCGCCGCTCTATCCTGCTGAGCTACTGGGGCGCTTAAAGTGGAGGCGGCGGGAATCGAACCCGCGTCCGAACGGGCTACTTGCCCCCGGGTGTTTTACAGGCTTAGCCCCTTCTTTTCCTGTACATCCCGACCCTAGGGCATCGGGGCACTTCCCAAGAGCCGGGACGCCCCCTCTTCCGTTACCCCTCATCCCGGAAAGAGGAGGAAGACCGGGATAAGGGACCTGCCCTGAGGGACCTCCCATCGGGTGCCGGGCAGGAAGCAACCCGTGGAAGGCTGGCGGTCATTACGCCGCCAGAGCGTAAGAAGCGTTCGCACTTATTTTGATTTTGGGCTTGGTAACGGGGTGGCCCAGCCCCGACCTGCACCCGGCAGGCTTTCACCCGCCGTCGAGACCTTTTCGCCCCCAGACGCAGATTCTCATACTTGTAGGTTACTATTATAAGGCTGAACGCATTTTGTACGCCTTTAAAGTTCCACCCGTACAATAAAGCGATGCCCATAAGGTACATCCCTCATCTCCCCGACCCCGGTGAGATAGAAAAGTTAGATGGCGGAATCATCCTCAAAAGTCGTCCTTTCAGACAACTCCTATATAACAGGCGGCATAAGTACGATTTAGACCTCCGAGGACTCACCTTGGGCAAAATAATGCCTTCGGGAAACATGGGCCAACTCAAAGAGGCCGTGGAACGTTTGAGATGGGCCATACGTAAAGGTAGGCGTATATTCCTTCACGGCGACTACGATGCCGACGGCATTACTTCGGTGGTTCTCCTCTATAGGGTTCTGAAATCGCAGGGAGCGAAAGTATTCCCTTTTGTACCCGATCGCTTCAAAGATGGGTACGGGCTATCTAAAAGGGGAATCTCGGAAGCGAAGAGATGGGGTGCCGAAATCATAGTCACACTTGACTGTGGAATATCCTCCTATCAAGAAGTGGAGTTGGCGCGGAATGAGGGGATGGAAGTGATAATAACCGATCATCATGGCCTTCCTGATGATTTACCCAACGCTATCATCGTACATCCGAACTTAAATTCGGACTTAAGGATGGCAAGGGAATCCCACCTTACAGGAGTAGGTGTTGCCTTCAAACTCGCCTTCTCACTCTTGGAAAGTTTGAACGGACACGGTGAGGACTATAAACGGGAGATGTACAAGCTGTTGGATCTTTTCGCCGTGGGTACGGTGGCGGATGTTGGAAAGATGCTGGGAGATAACCGAATCTTAGTGAAGCACGGTTTAAGGCTGATAAACGAATTTCGCGGAGCCGTTAAGGTAGGTTTGAGAGAGTTGATCAAAAGTACCGATCCTATTACCGAGAGAGATATAGGCTGGTACATAGCACCTCATATAAACGCTGCTGGCAGGATGGGGAAAGTTAGCTTAGCTTTGAACCTTCTCCTAACTGACAACGGATATACAGCAAGGAGGTTGGTAGGAGAACTAAAGAAACTTAACGACGAAAGAAAACGCAGGCAGCGTGAGCTTCTTTCACATATCTTGGGGAGCGTAGATCTTTCGGAGCCATTACTATTCGTTGTCCGTGAAGATATACATGAAGGTATAATGGGCATAGTGGCGGGTAAACTCAAAGATAGGTTCTCAAGGCCTGTCGTAGTTGCTACGGTGAAGAACGGGAGGGTAAAGGGTTCTATAAGGAGTTTGGGGAATTTTAATGTAAAAGAAATACTTCATAAAGCTGCACATAGAGGCATATTTACAAAAGATGATAGTTTTGGGGGACACGAACACGCAGGAGGGTTCAACGTGGATGCGTCACGGTTGCGCGATCTGAAGGAGACGTTAGTTGCGCACGCGCGTAAAGTGAGCGCCGGAGGTACGGAGTTTGAAATTCCCCTCACTATAGATGCCGACCTCTATCCCTATGAGATCGATGAGAACTTTTGGGAAGACTACGATACCCTAAGACCATACGGTCCGGGTTTTCCAGAACCGGTGTTTTTGCTCAAACTCGATGGGCCTTTGAGTATCTCCCATAGATACGGTGAAAGCTACACGATCACATATCACAGAAATTCTTTAACCATAAAGCTTACCTTTGAAGGCCCCCTACCCTCGCCTATACCTAATGAGATGGTCGTAGGGAACCTGCGGATCTTCAGGGGTGAAGTGATCGGAGAAATCCTTCTCTTTCCCCATTAAACTGAACGCCTATGGTCTGGACAGCTTTGGTTACACCCTATCAGGAGGACGGAGATATAAACTACGATGAGTTCGCTCGTCTGTTGGAGGATCAGCATCGCGCGGGTGTGGATGGGGTTTTGGTGTTAGGAACCACAGGTGAAGCTCCCTCCCTTAGTAACGAAGAGAAGATTACCCTGTACGAGTTCGCTGTGAAGAACGCTCCCAAAGGCTTACGTCTTATGGCGGGTACAGGCACGAACAACCTCAACAGGACAGCTTACTGGACCAGTAGGGTGATGGATATGGGATATGAGATGGCGCTGGTGGTGGTTCCTTACTATCTGAAGACTTCCCAAGAGGGCCTTTACCGGTACTTCGAAACGTTGGTGAGCATGACTGATGCTAGAATAATGCTCTACAACGTTCCCACACGAACGGGCACCAACATGCTTCCGGATACCGTGTTACGTCTCGCCCGAATTGATAACGTGGTGGGTATAAAAGAAGCCTCCGGTAGCGATGATGCCATAAGTGAGATAGTCGGTAAAGCGCCTGAAGATTTTCTGGTCCTCTCCGGCGACGATTCTAAAACTTTACCCTTTTTGGCGTTAGGTGCCCACGGTGTAGTTTCTGTCGCCAGTAACATCTTCCCGGATTTGGTGGTTAAGATGGTAAAAGGTAAGGATAGGAGGATCCATCAGCTCCTGTTCCCACTTTTTAAAGCTCTTTTCGTTGAACCCAACCCCATACCGGTCCGTTGGGCTATGAAGCTTATGGGTTACACCATGGGCCCTTACCGCTTACCTCTGGTTGAACCAATTGATAGTACCAAGGACCTCTTAGTCCAGGTTCTACACGAAATCAAAACCCAAAGGGACGCTTTTTCGCCTCTATAATAAACTCCGTAATGCATAAAAATCTCTTTGTCGGTTTAACCGTCGTTGGGATAATCACCCTGATGGGTGTGGGATGTGATAAGGACTTCTGCGAGGATTTCCCAAATTCCGAATGGTGTTCTCCATCGCCACCACCCCCCCCTCCCCCGTCGGAGGGTGGAGCTTACTGTTCAGATACCGGTGCTACAGGATATTTCCCCCTCGTCGTAGGTAGTTCTTGGGCTTACGGTGTCTTTGAGGGGACCGCTTTTGATACAACCCAAGATAGTGTCCTAAACCCTACAGGTAACACCTGGAACGAAAACGTACAGATGAGCGACGATAGCACCTGGATAACCTCTTACGTCGGTGGCCCGTACGATGGTCTCATAGATACCGCCTATGTTTTTCTGAGATCGGACACCCTGTATATGAGAATCGTCAGGCGTACATCCGTAGGGGGGGATCCTATAGTACTATCCGCCCAGGCACCCTTCGCATGGTACCCCCTTCGAGAGGGTGACAGTGTAGCAACCGATTGGGATACCCTACCACCAGCCGATTACATAGGAGGAGACTCAGTAATAGATACCGTAAGATACATGCTCGCCACCGTGGTTTTAGATACCACGTCCGTGGTAGTAGGTGATGACACACTGTGCGCTCAAAAGGTGCGGTACCGCACTACACTGCATGTGGTGAATCTGGGGGCCACCATAACCCTTGATTCTTACTTCTGGTGGTCCCCCTATGTGGGGGTGGTGAAGCGCGTGGAGAGGAACCTAAGGGACACGGTTAACGTAAGATGGTTACAGAAGGATCTGTTAAATTTCACCGAGCCATAGCAGCAAAGGAGGAAAGGGAGGTAGGGCTAAACATGGAGAGAAAAAAAGATCTGGAGAAAATGGTAAGAGATTCGTTGAGGATCTCCCTGCCGGATAGGGTGATAGATCGCTGCGTTGAGATGATGCATCAACTTGAGAGTCGCGAAGTTCCTCAAGTCGCTCTGGTTGAGATGGGCGCATCATTGTACTTCCTGGTCGCGGCGAAAGATTGGGCCGGACTCTCCAATGCTTCGCTGTCGGCTATACATCAAAAGGGCTATAACCTCTCGTTTGTCCTGGGTATCCAAGTTAAAGGTACCTCCTATTCCTTAATGATCATGCAGCTGGAGAATTTGGATGAGGAGAAGCTAAAAAAGTTGAAGCAAGATAGGGATGAGATCGTCCGAGCCTTACGCGTCGTAGCGAGGGGTAACTTTGATATAAGAGAACTGTTGGGGTCGGAGGAAAAGAAGCTACAGATATACCAGAGCGTTCGTCGCATCCTACAGAGGAAAGCCGAAAGTGGTGAAATATCTAAGAAGATCGCCGATTTAATATTGTCGGAGGATGGTGAGCTTGTGAAGTTTGTACGATCCCGCACGAAGGCGTATCTCGGGGAACGCTCTCCAGAGACCTTGGCAGAGATAGTTATTATGCAGGCCAAGCTGATAGAGAAAGCCCGCAGGAATCCAGACACACCCCATGTTAGCTACCACACCTTTGAGGTAGGAAGATCGGGGGGTAAGAACGACGGAAAACGGAAACATTTCATGGTGGGTTACACGATAGCCGGTAGATTTGGCCTGATCACCCTGCATAAAGTTTTGAGAATTATGGCTAAGAACAACATCGTAACTAGATTCAGCAAGGAATTTATCACTCCAGACGGTATAGAGGTCGTAAGAGTGGAGATCGATGCTCCGAAGGAGCAGTGGAAGAAAAAAGATCTGGCAAGGAAACTTGAAAACGCGAGCAACTATCTTGAAAAGCCTCGTCTGACTGCTCCAGGGGAAGAGTTTATAGGAAGGATGGTTATAGAGCGGCTGGTAGCCGAATATAACTCCTCTGGGATCCCACAACTCGTGGTTCTTCCTATAGAGGAGGATATATACTACGTGGTTGCTGTGGGACCCATGATAGGAACCGCAAGGGAGATGGAACACAGGTTAAGAGAAGTTTTCACCAAGAGAAATCTCACCATTCTCTCTCCGGATTTCCTTAAGGAAAACCCAGATAAACGTTTGGCTATAATCAAGATGCGTTTGCAGATCCCGGAGAACGTCCATAATATTCACAATACTGTAAAACAGGCCCTGGAGGAGATCTATTCCGAGGTTAGAGATTTTGATGCCACGCTTAGGAAGAAAATCTACGAAAAGCTGAGTTACCTATACGAAGCCTTGAGAGAAACCATACAACGGCCCTTCATAAGCAGCATTTTTCACTCGCTCAAAGACAGCATACGTATCTTTGAAAAGGAAACCTTCTTAGCAGAGGTAATGAACCATATATTCTCATCCGTGGAAAGTTACATGGAATATACCGAGAATAAGGAGAGGAAAGATGACGAAAAGAAGACTTCGGTTTTCGCAGTGGATGTAGGTAAAAGGAGAATCACCACTGTGGTTTCAAAGGGCGAAGTAGACACCACCCAGCTACGTGAGATGGAAAAGGAGTACGGTGAAATAATATCGCACGTTAAAATCTATGGTAGGAACGCTTACACGTTTATGAAGGAGCTCAAAGAATAAGTTGAATATCCCCTGCATTTAGTCTCTACGATCGGTCAGATCGCTAATGATTTGAGATAGTGTAATGATCCACTCCGATCCGAAAAGAGCCACCATAGAGCAAGTAGCACCGTTAAAATTCCTTCCCAATGGAAAGAGAGTACAATCCCCAGGAGGTGGAAAAAAGATGGCAGAAGTTCTGGGAGGAGATAGAGCTTTATAGAACACCTGAACCACCTAAGCGCAAGTACTACGTACTTGAGATGTTTCCTTATCCCTCCGGCAAGGATCTTCATATGGGACACCTAAAAAATTATGCCATAGGTGATGCTGTGGCAAGAGCTAAAATGATGGAAGGGTACGACATCCTCCATCCCATGGGGTGGGATTCCTTCGGGCTACCAGCCGAAAATGCCGCTATAAAGTACGGCGTGCATCCTCGCGAGTGGACCTACAAGAACATAGAGGGCTTCAGATCGCAGCTCAAGATGATGGGCATATCCTACGACTGGGACAGAGAGTTCGCCACCTCGGATCCCGAATACTACCGCTGGACCCAAAGGTTGTTCCTTCTGCTATACGAGAGAGGTTTGGCTTACCGTAAGGGTGGGTGGGTAAACTGGTGTCCGAAGTGTAAAACCGTTTTGGCCAACGAGCAGGTGATAGATGGTAGATGCGAGAGGTGCAAAACGCCCGTTATAAAAAAGAAACTCACCCAATGGTACTTCAAGATAACCGACTACGCTGAGAGGCTTCTGAAAGATCTGGAAAAGTTGGAAGGCCGTTGGCCGGAAAGCGTTATAAAGCAGCAGAGAAATTGGATAGGCAGGAGCGAAGGAGTAGAGATAGTGTTTATGGAGGGAGATCTACCCATAAGGGTATTCACCACCAGAGCAGACACCCTCTTTGGAGTGACTTTCATAAGTGTGGCTCCCGATAGCCAGATAGCCGAGGAGCTCTTAAAGAGGGTATCTTCAGAGGTAGCCCATAGTATAGAGGAGTATGCTGCCAACTCTTTAAACAGATCGGTCCAAGAGCGCACACAGAGCAAAACGGGAATATTTACGGGTCTCTACGCTCGTCATCCCTTTACCGGTGAGAGTATTCCCATCTTCGTGGCCGATTACGTTTTGGGAGAATATGGAACGGGAGCCGTTATGGGAGTTCCAGCCCACGATCAGAGAGATTACGAGTTTGCCCGTCGCTTCAACCTACCGATAAAGGTGGTAGTATACCCTGACAGTGAGGAGGCCTTAAGGGAGTTTATAGAACTCTCTTGCGATGAGACCGAAAACGAGGAGTTTGCCTTTGAGTATAAAGGTAGGAGATACGTATGCCGCCTGAAGGGAGCCTACGAGAGAAAGGGGATTTTGAAAAACTCCGGGGAATTTACCGGATTGAAGTCGGATGAGGCTATAGATAGGATAGCCCAAAGGCTTAAGGAGATGGATCTTGGAGGACCGGCCGTATCCTATCGCCTCCGTGATTGGCTCGTCTCCCGGCAAAGATACTGGGGTGCCCCTATCCCGATGATACATTGCGAAAGATGTGGCGTGGTTCCGGAGAACGAACTCCCCGTACTTCTACCGGAGGTGGAAAAGTTTCAACCCGAGGGTAGATCGCCTCTGGAAAACGTTCCAGAGTTCATAAATACCACCTGTCCCAAGTGTGGAGGCCCTGCCAAGCGAGATCCCGACACCATGGATACCTTCGTAGACTCATCCTGGTACTTTCTCCGTTTCACAGATCCCCATAACGACCACGAGATGTTTTCTCCGGAAAAGGCCAACCGGTGGATGCCCGTGGATCAGTATATCGGAGGAGCCGAACATGCTACCAAGCACCTGATCTATGCCCGCTTTATAACCAAGGTCCTGTACGATGCCGGTCTCCTTAAGTACGATGAACCTTTCTCCAATCTCTTCACCCAGGGCCTCGTTCTCATGGGTTTTTGGTGGTGCAAGGAGTGCAATCGGCGCATCGCTGAAGAGGATCTCTACGATGTGAAAGTCGTGGGTACGCAGAAGGTGGGCTATCATGATACCCCCGAAGGTCCCCACGAGGTAATCTGGTTGGTGGAGATGATGTCCAAGTCCCGTGGGAACGTTGTACCTCTGGGGCCCTTCGTAAGGGAGTACGGAGCGGATGCGGCTCGCATAGCCATCCTATTTGCTGCTCCACCAGAGCAGGATTTCGAGTGGACCGATGCCATAAAGAGGGCAGCCGTTAACTTCTTAAACAGGGTCTGGCGCACCTTCTACACCCTAAAGGAAGCGGGTGTTAGCCCAACACTTCAACCGGACCTTTCTAAAGATAAGGAGCTTTTACTTCTGGCCAATGACAGTATAAAGGGGATCAGAGAGGATCTTAACCGTTTTAAATTTAACACTGCTATCTCCAAACTCATGGTTCTCTTGGGAGAGTTCAAACCCTCTAAGTATTCGCGTCACAACCTGGGATGGGTCTCCCAGGTGTTCGTGAGGCTTTTGGCCCCCTTCGCTCCCCACCTATCCGAAGAACTCTTTCACGAGATGGGTATGGATGAACTCTTCGGTGAAAAAACCGTCTTCCAGGTAGGGCTACCGAAGGCCTTGGAAGGTTTGGAGGCGGAGGAGGTCAGCATAGGTGTTCAGATAAACGGTAAAACCCGTGGGAGTCTGATCGTTCCGAAAGATGCTTCCCAGGAAGAGGTTTTGGATCTGCTTCGGTCTCACCCCAAGCTGGCTAAGTATATAAATGGTAAAGAGCTCAAGAGAGTTATCTACGTACCGGGCAGACTAATAAACGTGATTGTGACTTAGCGCACCACCGAGAACCACCTCTCCACCTTTTGCCCCTTGGCTTTGACACGTAGCAAATACAGTCCTGGAGGGAGAGGGGGCAGATCTATCTCATAGGTTCTGTAACCTTTGAACAGATCCGACTTCTCAAACACCCGACGGGCTTTCAGATCGAATACTTCCACGGTAGCGTAGGCATCTCCACCTAAGATCATACGCAACTTGGCTCTTCCGTGGGCAGGGTTGGGATACACGATCACGTTGTCGCGACTTAAGAAGGGGATATTTAAAACGTAGAGGGTAGCCTCCGGTGAGGTACCAAAGTCGTAAGCGTTGTATCCTCTAACTATCAGAGCGTGCCTACCTTCCTCCTGCGGCTTTATACGAACGAAAACGGTTTCTTCAACCTCGTCGTAGGCTCCGTCCTGTGGAAACATAGCGAAAGTAGAATCCCCATCCAATACCAGCTCCGCCCCTTCTATGGGATAGGGTGAGGAGATCACGGCTACCACCGAGGCGCTGTCTGGAGATCCCACATATAAAGTTTCAGGGGCAACTTCAACTATACTCACCAGGACGGAAGCATTGGGAACCACCCGGAAGGTTATGGTGTCAGGTACCATGGGATTCCCCGCCAGGTCCGTAAAGTCGGAAACCAAAACCGAGACAGAGCTGTCGTAGGGGAAAGATGAAGATGGATCCACGTTAAGGGTACGAGGACTTTCCCAGATGTAGGTGTAGGTATAGGAGGAGGTGCCCACCTCTATCCGGAGGTCACCAAAGACGCTCGTGTCCATATCCTCGGAAAATACGAGACGAACGTTGGTATGGGGAGAGGCGGCTACATCCCCATCAGCCGGTTCGCTTAGGACTATGTAAGGGGGAACGGTGTCGTTCATCACGAGCCAGACGCTATCGTATGAGGCGTTACTGCTTCGGTCGAAGGCCACAGCTTTGAGGAGGTATGTACCTCCAGGTATGGCGGGGACGCTGAAACAGGAGGTATCGGGGTCATCGTACAACCCTCCGGAGCAGTTGGTAGGTGTGCTGTAGGTGGTGCTCTCTAATATCCAATCTACCCGCTGTATGCCACTCCCTCCATCGCTGACAGCTGCTCTCACCATCTCGCCGGCGTTGAACACCTCCAACGTATCGTTAGGTGGGGCCAGAATCTCAATCGTAGGGGGATCGGTATCGGAACCTCCACCTGTGGAAAATACCACCGTCTTAGGTACCAGAGAGAAGCCGTCGGTCGAACGTATCGCACTGGAAAATTCCACGAGCACCTCCTCACCTATAGCGAAATCCGGATAGGGATCCAAAGAACAATAATCAAGCGTCGGGCACGAGAGGGCATAGGAATGGGCACCGGATGAGGTACCAGTTATGGTGACGTTTCCCACCAAGGTAGCAGTATCCATATCTTTGGAAAACTGAACACCCACGTTAGTGTTGGTGGCCACACCCGTGGCCCCGCTGTCGGGTAACGTAAAGACCACGACAGGTCTTGAAGTGTCCACCTCCTGGGTGTAAAAGATGATCGTTTTGGGTTCTATAGGTACGGTGCCACTGATATCGGTGATGCTATCGCTGAAGCTAACCATCACCATCTCAGAGGGACGGAACCGTGGTGATGGGTCCAAAACACAGAATAGATTTGTGGGACAGGTGCGCAAAAAGGTGTAGGTAACTACACTGCTACCGTCCCACCCTCTTATCTGGACTGTTCTCAAGTTTAAAGAGTTGGTATCTATAGAACTGGAGAACCATACCCCCACGTTGGCGTTCAAAGGTACATTTATCTCACCACTGTCGGGAGAAGTCAGCACGATCCGCGGCGTGTCGGTGGAGGGCGTAGGTGTGCGTAC
This sequence comes from Thermotogae bacterium, assembly GCA_013154295.1. Lineage (GTDB taxonomy): Bacteria > Hydrothermota > Hydrothermia > LBFQ01 > LBFQ01 > JAADCS01. The sequence goes on along the minus strand of JAADCS010000056.1, from coordinate 3,224 downwards.
GGTAAAGGAGAAGGAATAGGGTACGAGGGGATTGGAAGAGAGATCCGTTATTCCGGAATTGAGAGCAACGCTCACTGTGGCACCGTACGGGAAGGGTGTGTGTCCTATGTGGCAGGTGTCCAGGGAGGTGCAGTAGGGACTTATGCTGACCGAAGTGGGGGTTAAGCTAACGTTGGATGCGTTAAACGTGGTGGTGTCTATGGCCTCGGAGAAGACCACCGTTATGGTAGTGGTTTCGGGGACGTTACTGGCACCATCGTTGGGGTACGTGAATACGACCTGTGGTGCTACGGTATCTATTAACGAGCTGGCGGTACAGAGTACGCTGTAGGAAGGTGGAGGTTGGCTCCCCACCGTGTAAGGACCAGAGAAGTCAGAAGGGATGAATAAAAGGGAACCGGTTGAACTACTCTCTTCTCCCAAGGGGAAGTCATATGCCTCCATGCTCAAAGGTACCGTGTCACAGGGGCCAAAATAAAGCGTCTGACTGTAAAAGAGAAGATTTCCGGTATCATCCAGACCGATGAAGGCGTTGCCATAATCGACGGGAAAAGTTCCCAGAAGAGTTTGAGAATTGTTCAAGGAGTAGCCCCTTAAAAGGTTACCTAACGTATCCAAAAGTACGAGAGCACCTTCCGATGTACTTCTCCGGATCGTTCCTACCAAGAGGATACGACCATCGTTCAGTATCTTAAGATCGTTTAATAGGTGGTTGGAGGTTGCCCATCCGCTGGGGTAGATAGCTCTCTTCCAGAGGAGGTTTCCGAATTCATCAAGCATAGCCACGTTCCAGCGGACGTAAGAAGTGGAGTCACCGTTCCATGCTACTACCACCTTGCCGCTGGGCAAACCTGCGACCTTAAGGTTAGGTACACTGCTTAAGCTGTAATCCCCGTCCGGCTCCAAAGCCGTGTGCCAAACTACGGATGCACTTAAAAGGGAGACATTCAAAATCTCTATGTTCCCCGTAGAGAAAGCGACTATAGCATTACCTCCGGTTATGAATACGTCTGCCGATGGAACATCTGTTAAGGTAATGCTTCGGATTAGAGGGGTTAGGCTCAACGTGCTATCTACCAGGATTATCCTGTACCTAACCCCCATAGGAGAGGTTACCACTACAGCATGGTAACCGTCCGGAGTCGCCTCCAGGGCTAGTAGGGTGTCGTCAAAGGTCACCCAGGAGACGGTATCGGGAAGTTTCCATAGAAAGAGCTGGTTTCCTGTTATACCCCACATGTAACCCGGTTTGATGGAAAGATCCCTCACGGGATTCAAACCCACGGGCATGGTATAAGCGGTAACAGGCGTTCCTAAGGTATCCAAACCTAGGATCTTCGTTCCACCCGTATCTACCGTAGCCACATACAAACTCCTACCGTTGGAGGTTACGGCTGTCGGGACCGCATCTATGCGCACCGTCCTATATACGAAACCCAGAAACCAAAGCATCATCTATCCTCCAGGGCATTTTTAAGCCTGTAGTATATGTTGCGGTACCTTTCATTTTTGGGATCAAGGAGGTAGGCCTCCTTGATGTGGGCAAAGGCTCCCACCACATCTCCCTTTTGGTAGAGTTCAAGGGCCTTCAAGTAATGGAGATGAGCGTTCTTTCTTATACGTCCCTCCACATACGAAAGAAGGCTGGTAGCCTCGGTGTTAGGGTAGATCTTTAGGGCCATCTCCAAAAAGTACTTGGCCTTTGCCCAATCACCACGTTCCATGTAGGATTTGGCACGTTCTACGTATCTATCCGAAGCTTCCCTAAGTTGACGCATTAGTTGAATCTTCTCGGCCGACGGAGGAAGCGAAGAGACGATGGAGGCGGCCTTTACATACTTGCCTTCTTTTAGCAATCTTTGGGCTTTCTGGAGGCGGTTCTCGGAGTACTTTCTGTAAGCCTTTGTGGTTATACGGGCCGAATTTCTTTGAGACTCCACCAGCCGTTTTACGCGCCGGTACAGAGCTAACACCTCTTTGTCATCGGGAAACTCTTCAATAAGAGAGAGCACCTCGGCCAGAGCTTGGGAATAGAGACGGTTCTTCAGAAATACCTGTACTTTTCTTATGCCGTTTCTCTTTTTCCTGGCAACGATGCGGGACTTAAGGTCTGCAATCCTCCTCTGGACGTTCAAAGTGGTATCAAAGGCGTAGGCCAGTTCCAGCTTCCACAGGGCTTCCTGAGGATCCTCTTCGTCCTCGGCCTCTTTCACAAGGCGTCGTGCATACTCTTGAGCCTTGTTCTCCATCTCGCTTATCCTTCTTTTAAGGTTGCGAATTTCTCTCTCCTGCTGAGTTATGCGCCTTTCATGCTCCTGAAGTTGCATCTCGTGGCGGCGAAGCCTTTCTTCCATCTCTTGATGTTTGCCCCAGGATACGTTTATACCCACACGATGGGTGGTATAACCTATCCAGTAGTATAGGTAGTCATATACAAAAGAGAACGGACCTACTTGGAGTGATATTCCCACTAAGGCGTTTCTTAGAGAAGGTGAAACGTTGAAGGAGAGGATAGATAGGTCCCCACCGAATATGAAACCGCCATCGAAGTCTCTGTCCCCGAACAGTCTAAGGAACGGCCCAAACCTGAAATTTTGGTTGTAAGAAAGACCTCGCAGATAGAGTTCGGGGGTGGGCAGAACCGTGCCGTAGCCTAAGTTCTGAAGAAGTAGCATCATCTCCCCCGAACGGAAACGTCCCAGAACCAAAGCGTTAAAAGTTACAGCATAGTCGCTATAGTTATAAATCTTTGAAAGCATAAAACCCGGCCCTATACCAAAGGACCATCCGTATTCTCCGAGGGAGGCGTTAGCAAAGATCAGGTTAGCCCCGGTAAAAACGGCATCGTACTCGCCTACGATGTTGCCCCATTCGTCGATGCGTTCTATTCCTGTCAGGTAACCACCCCTTAGGTTAAAAATCAAACGATCGGTGACAACACTTATCTCCTCCTGACGGAAACCTACGAAATGTTCCCTGTGGTACATGCCGACGGATCTGGGATTGACGCCATACTCGGCACCATTACCCAAATACCAGAAGACGAAACCCATAACCGTCTGTATTCTAAGGTTGAATGTGGATCAAATTTAAAAAGGGAGGCCTATAGCCTCCCTCTATAGATGAACTTTCACCTACTCCAGATCCTCCCACGTGTCTATCTGGGCCTTCTGGAGGCGACCGGAGTAGTCAATATAGACGGTCTTGAGCTCGGTGAATATCTC
>JAADCS010000050.1 GCA_013154295.1 Thermotogae bacterium | reverse complement strand
GGTAGGGGCTTTTTGTGATTCCTGTTTTATCCTTGTTCAATATTAAATTGCTCAATTACTAAACTTGCGACACGAAAGTGCGCAACTACTGATTGTAGGAAATTCGGAGATAATCAGATTGGAGGACATCTTTGAATCGGAACGATAATAGGTTTAGCTACCTAACAACCGCTCCCTGCACCCTATACGTTCGATGGGGCTAACTATATGCGGTCCAAAAACTCTTCCAATTCTTCACGATTTTTGAATTTCAACTCAAGCGTGAGAGATCGTTTACCTGCCCTCAAACGAGCTTTTAAACCTTTACTCTTTATCCGTTTCTCATATTCCTTAACCCAGCTGGTATCCTTATCGTCCTTGCCTAAGATTCTCTCCAACTCCCGAACACTTATACCTTTTTCAACTACCCTTTTGGCCCAGAGAATTTGCTGATGGGGATCCGCCAACCTTAAAAGCACGCGGGCATGACCTTCACTTATTCTACCTTCCGCAAGAAGATTCAACACTTCCTCCGGAAGATCGAGAAGGCGCAAGGTGTTGGTTACCGCACTGCGGCTCTTTTGAATAAGTAGCCCTATTTCGGAATCAGTGGTGTTGAATTCCTCCTTTAACCTTTTTAGGGCCAAAGCTTTTTCAACCGGGTTCAGATCCTCTCGCTGCAAGTTTTCTATGAGGGCAAAGATTAACATTTCCTTTTCATCTTGTACCTCCTTAATTATGGCGGGTACCCGATCAAGCCCCGCCAACTTGGCGGCCCTCCATCTTCTCTCCCCTGCTATTATCTCATAATATCCCTCTCTTTCTCTGACCACTATGGGTTGAAGGAGACCATGTCGCTTTATAGATTCAGCCAGATCCTTCAACTCCTCCTGCGAGAAGTTCCGTCGAGGTTGATACGGGTTGGGTCTTATATCGTCTATAGGCAGATACCTCTGAAGCCCCGGTTCCTCTCGCTGGCTGAATATGGCCTCTAAACCCCTACCCAAGCGGCCGGACTTTGGCATGTCTTATCTCCTTTGCCAATTCCATATAAGCTCGCGCTCCTTTGGAGGAGGGGTCGTAGATAACACCAGGTTTTCCAAAGCTCGGAGCTTCCGCCAGCTTTATGTTGCGGGGAATCACCGACCTAAAGAGTTTGTCTCCGAAGTAGCGTCGTAACTCCTCATAAACCTCACGCGATAATCTTATACGACGATCGTACATAGCAACCAGAACGCCCAAGAGATCCAAACGGGGATTTAGGAGATTTACCACATACTTGAGAGTTTCCAACAACTGCCCCAAACCTTCCAAAGCATAATACTCGGCTTGGACGGGTATTATAACCTTATCGGCGGCAGTAAGGGCCAAGATGGTTAGAGTTCCTAAAGAGGGAGGCGTGTCTATGATAACCCAATCGTACCGTACGTTTCTAAGTATCTCCCTCAACCGGTATTCCCAACCTGCTGTGCCTTTTATCTCGGCATCCACACCTATGAGATCCGGTGATGAAGGTAAACAGAGGAGTCCTTTCACTTCGGTTTCGTAAGTGGCATCTTCCAGCGTGGATGCTCCTATAAGTACGTCGTATAAATTCGGCTGACGGTTTATGAGACCTACTCCTATACTAGCGTTAGCCTGGGCATCCGCATCTACGAGAAGTACCCTGTCACCCAAAAGAGCTAGTGCGGCTGCCAGATTTACCGCCGTGGTCGTTTTACCTACACCACCTTTCTGGTTGGCGATCACTATTTTCATTACCACCCTCGTGTTTGGAGTAGCTCTCCTTCCTTGAGTTCGTGTATATCAACGCCTCTCATAGGCTCACCTAAGCCTCGCGATATACGGGCCAGCACCTTAGGGTTGTCATAGTACGCTACAGCTTCAACTATAGCGATAGCCATACGTCTTGGGTTAGAGGATTTAAATACACCACTACCCACGAAGACCGCCTCGGCACCCAGCTGCATCATCAGAGCCGCATCGGCCGGTGTGGCTATACCCCCCGCGGCGAAGTTGGGGACGGGGAGACGACCATGTTGAGCAACGTATCTCACCAGATCGTAGGGAGCCTGCAGCTCCTTGGCAGCGGTGTAAAGTTCCTCCGGATTTTTGGTGGTTAGTTCCCCGATCTGGCGGTTTATACGGCGCATGTGACGAACGGCTTCAACGACGTTCCCCGTACCGGCCTCCCCTTTGGTTCTTATCATGGCAGCACCTTCGGAGATCCTACGGAGGGCCTCCCCCAGGTCTCTCGCTCCACAGACAAACGGCACATCAAAGGGGTGTTTGTTTATGTGATTCTCCTCGTCGGCCGGAGTAAGTACCTCGCTCTCGTCAATGAAATCCACACCTAACTCTTGAAGTATCTGGGCCTCCACGAAATGACCTATACGCACCTTGGCCATGACAGGAATGCTAACTGCGTTCATTATCCGAAGGATAATCTCGGGATCGGCCATACGTGCCACCCCCCCCTCTTTCCGTATGTCCGCAGGAACCCTTTCCAAAGCCATCACGGCTACGGCTCCGGCTTCCTCGGCTATCTTTGCTTGCTCCGGTGTAGTAACGTCCATGATAACTCCACCCTTCAACATCTTGGCAAGGCCAACCTTTACTCTCCAAGTTCCCCTTAACATGTCGTTGGTATTCTAAAGGTGGCAGATGTATCTACAACGATAGAATAGCATCATGCGAAATGTTGCTCTATTTGGAGCTTCCGGATCTATAGGCCGACAAACCCTTGACGTTGTACGTCGCCTTGGCCATCGGCTGGTGGCTATATCTGTCCATAATAACACGGAGGCGCTGGCGCAGATATATCGTGAGTTCAAACCGAAGTATGTAGTCATAACTGGGAAAGCTAAACCGCCAGAAGGTCCAAAGGTGCTTTACGGTAGGGAAGGATTGGTGGAGGTAGCGAAAAGTGACGATGTGGATACTCTGGTAATTGCTACCAACGGTATAGTTGGTGTTTTTCCGACCATAGAAGCCTTAAAAGAAGGTAAAAGGGTAGCCTTGGCCAACAAGGAAACTTTAGTCTCCTTTGGTCCCTTCGTTAGAGAAGTGATGCCCATGGGGGAGCTCATCCCCGTAGATTCGGAACATTCCTCCGCCTTTCAGCTTCTACAGAACCTACATCGGGACGAAATTAAAAAGCTCATACTTACGGCTTCTGGGGGACCTTTCCGTACTTGGTCTAAGGAGGATATAGCCAAGGCTAAGCCGGAGGATGCTTTAAGACATCCCACTTGGCGTATGGGTAGAAAGATAACGGTGGATTCAGCTACTCTCATGAACAAAGGCTTGGAAGTTATAGAGGCGCACTTCCTGTTTGATCTTCCCGCCGATAGGATAGACGTGAGAATACATCCTCAATCGGCTATCCATGCCATGATCCTTTTGAAGGATAACTCTTTAAAGATGCATGTTAGTCGTCCCGATATGCGAATACCCATACAGTACGCTCTAACCTACCCTCAACGGGAAGAGATAGATGTACCACCCTACGATCTAGGTACTTTTACTCTGGAGATGCCTGATATGGAAAGATTTCCAGCTCTAGCTTTGGCGTACGAGTCCTTAAATCGCGGAGGAACGTATCCAACTGTCTTAAACGCTGCCAACGAGGTGGCCGTTTTTGCTTTTCTTGATGGGAAGATCCCCTTTTATGGAATAACCAACATCGTGAGGCACATAATGGAGGAAAATCCGTTTTCCCACGAAACCACCTTTGAAGGTTTCTTAGAGGCCGACTCATGGGCAAGACGGAGAGCCAGGCAGTTAATAGAAAAGGAGCAAATAATCCCTTAGTATCCCCACGCTTTCTCTACAAAGAGGTGACTTGGCGGTGAAACAGGCACCACCCACATAGTACCCTCAGAGAGAGAACAGGAATAGACACTTTTTCACTGTTCGTTATACTTTTTACCCCATAAAGGTCACCGCTTGGTGGGCATTTGATTCTCCATAAGGCACTACAGGAACTTGGAGAATAAAAGGATAGTACTTTTTTGGCATTGGGAAAGCTCGCCATCCCACACTCTATTACCTCGTTTCTTGTAGAGAAACAAAAAATGACTGTACCTAAATGGTTTCACTGTGAGGCCAAATAGCCCCCAAGTGAAACCGCTAAATGATCCCTTTGAAATTTTAAGACGATGGATTTTCCGGTGAAAATAGTAAAATGTGTTCCTTTACTTCTCCGATAGCAACCTACTCTTGGTACTTTGCCTTCTTCCTCCCCCTTCAGGTACTCTTCCTCATCATAAGTACCACGCATTCATCCCTTGGGGTAGTTCCCACCCTTAAAATAACACGGACCGATGTTTTTGCTTCTTATAAATGATGTATTTATCGTCAATAACGGATCCGATGATGGTAGCTCTGGAACGCTCCGTTGGGCCATAGAGATGGCCAACGTCACTCCAGGTTCAGATACCATAATTTTCAATATCCCAACTTCCGATCCTTCTTACGTGTGCTTATCTGGAAACTGTTGGTGGCGTATAACCCTCTCCTCAAAACTGCCTTCTATAACCGCCCCCCTTTTTATAGATGGCTGGAGTCAGACCGAAAACGTTGGTAACACAAACCTGTGCGCTCTCTCCTTTAGGACAGGGCCGGACTCGGCTGGCTGGACCTCCGTTAGGAACACGCATAGCCGCACTGTGGGAACTCTGGGTAACACCCTTCCACCTTTTCCTTGCCCGGAGATTGAAGTGTACCTGAACGGACTGTCCGACGTCTTGGGTATTCTGGAAATCTCCTCGTCACAGGTGGAGATAAGGGGTTTGGCCTTCTACGGAGGAGGAGGAGGATCTGGAAGTCAAGTGATACGCGTGAGGCCTGGAAGTGAGAATATTACTCTAAGGGAACTCTTCGTGGGAGTACCTGCTGACGGCAGCCAACCCACGGATTCAACCCCCTCCGATTGCGTGTTTGTCGATGGTAACACTTCCGGACGTTTAGTCAGATTGTACGTAGGTTTCTGCGGATCCCATGGTATAAAATTTGGGAACACCTCCGCATCCACCTCCAATGGATGGATTATGGACTCTTGCGAAGTTTTCGCCAGCGGCTGGTTCTTTGATCAGGCGGATAACGTAAACGTTTATTTCAAAAACGTTCTGATACGTCACAACCTGATCCACTCCGCCGATAATCCTAACGGCTCGGATATAAGAGTCTTCGGCGCCGGCGTTGAAGTGAGATATAACGCCGACTCGGTAAGCATATTCGCCAACACCATATACAATAACTCCACCAAGGGGATCTTTGTGGATGGTGGAAGTGATGATGTTTTTGTAGGCTACAACCTCATATACGGTAACGGTTGGAGGATGCCGGGACCGGGTGTAGGAGTGGGGGAAAGGAGAGGAATATCCCACCGGATAACCATATTGCGCAACCATTTCGCCGATAACGGAGGTTTAGCCATAGATCTGGACTCCTCTGGAGCTTCTGGGTTTGCTGGCGATGGTGTAACCTGTAACGATGGTCTTCGTCAAAGTGATAACCCCAACTATTTAATAGACTACCCCTACCTCGATTCGGCTCGACTTTATGTGTCGTCCGGTGATACTATTCTTTCGGTTTGGGGAAGAGCCCTTACCGGAGCCGACAGCGTTGAAATCTACCTGGTTTCCACCATTGATGATCAAAATTGCCCTTCGGAGATGGACGGTCATGGAGAAGGCGGTATCTTTTTAAAGGCCTCGGAAGTTATTTTAAACTCCTTTCAGCTGATTCTAAAGGTAGATAGCCTTGGACCTGACTGGTCCAGTGGTTCTCTCTATCTAACGGCTCTAAGCCATGATGAGTTAGGCAACACCTCCGAGTTTTCCCACAACTTGCCAGTACCTACGCCCGTAGGATCTAACGATGATCTGGTAGTTTCAGAGCTTGCGGGACCTTTATACAATTCTCATGTCAGGATCTACACGGCGGATGGAAGATTAGTTTTCGTTGGAAGCTACGGCGAGTTCGAAGGTACAGGTCTGTTTTTTATACTTTCGGAGGGAAAGATTTGGAAGATTCTCCGTTAGAATATAACCGTGCTTCTTGGAGCAGCTACCAGCTCCCATCAAATAGAGGGTGGGACTTTTAACGATTGGACCCTTTGGGAACGGGAAGGCAAAGCCCCACCTGTGGGTGAAGCCTGCCGAAGCTGGGAGAAGATGGAGGAGGATGTTAAGCTGCTTTTGAAGGTGGGGGCCAACGCTTACAGGTTCTCTATAGAGTGGAGCCGTATAGAGGTGGAAGAAGGGCTTTTCAAGATAGAGAACCTTCTAAGATACCGCAGGTTCGTTGATAGGCTTTTGGAGGTCGGTATAACTCCTATCATAACTCTCCATCATTTCACCAATCCTGTCTGGCTATATACAAAGGGAAGTTGGCTAAATCCGGACACACCGAAGATTTTCAGTCGCTATGTGGATCTAATCTCCCGTTACTTTCAGGATGTTAAGATCTGGATAACCATAAATGAACCCAATGTGTATGCCTACAGAGGTTACGTAGAAGGTTCATGGCCGCCGGGAGAAAGATCGTTTTTTAAAGCTCTACGGGTAATAAGGAACATGTTAAGAGGACATTCTCATGCCTACTCCGCGATAAAGGCCAACGTAAAAGGAGCAGCTGTAGGGATGGCTCACCATCTCAGGGTGTTTACGCCCTTGGGTCCTCTGGCCAAGTTACCTGTTATGTTGAGAGAATATCTATTCAACTTTTTACCTCTCTACTCGGATGTGCATGGTGAAATACCTCCACCGGTGGCCCTCATGGAACGCATATCTTCAAGGGGTGATTTCGTGGGTATAAATTATTACACACGAGATAGGGTAAAGTTTTCGCTCCGTAACCCCTTCGGCATTGAAGTGGCACCTGAAAACGCTTGGTTAAGCTCCATGGGATGGGAGGTGTATCCAGAGGGCCTCTATATGTTACTCAAGAGGTATAACTTCTCCCGGCCGGTCATCATAACTGAAAATGGTATAGCCACCGAGGATCACGACGAGAGGATCAGATTTATAGCCGAACATCTACGTTGGATAAAAAGATCGCAGAACGAGGGAGTAAACGTAAGAGGATACCTCTACTGGAGTCTTATGGACAACTACGAGTGGCTTGAAGGATACTCCGCCTTCTTCGGTCTTTTCACCCGCGACAGGAAACCTAAAGGTGATATAAATCTCAAGAAGCTCTGGAGAGAAGTTTAGGTTCCATCTATCACTTTCACCAGTATAATACCGGTCGCTATGGAGATTACTGGATTCACAGTGGGTGGAGTGGCGGTTTCTTTCTTAGCCGGTCTACTTTCCTTCCTTTCGCCCTGTGTCCTACCCCTGGTACCGGCTTATCTCGGCTACGTCTCCGGTCTATCGGTGGCCGAGATAAAAAGCGGCAAGGGAACCGGAAGGGTCGTTTTAGGTATAATCTTTTTCGTTTTGGGATTCTCGCTCGTCTTTGTTCTTATGGGAGCCACGGCCTCGGCCGTAGGGCAGTTTCTGATAAAGAATAAACGAATCTTAGGGTGGATAGCTGGTCCCCTCTTGGCTATATTTGGTATGGCTCTCTTAGGTTTCTTTTCCTATAGGAAACATACCGAGTGGCCCAGCATGGTGCGCTGGTTAGGCTGGGGGTTGTTTTTGGCAGTCATCTTTCTGCCTATATTCCTCTTCTCTTCACGTCCGGTTCCGGCCATCGTGCCTATAGGATATCTGCTACTGGTATCGTTGGTAGCATGGTTTTTGAACTTCTTGAACGTTATAAACTTTGACTTCATAAACTACGAGGCAAAAGCGGAGGTGCACTCTAAAGGGGCTAACGTGTTCGTATCCTTCGTTATGGGAGCGGCCTTTGCTTTGGGTTGGACACCATGCATAGGTCCCATACTTTCTGGCATATTAGGCCTGGCAGCCATGTCTGAAACCCTATGGCAAGGTATGATACTTCTCTTCGTATATTCTTTGGGCTTGGGTGTTCCCTTCATACTATCCGGCATATTCGCCGCCAAGGTGTTCGAGTTTATAAGGAGTGTACGGGGGCTTTTGCGTACATTTGAGATAGTATCTGGCCTTCTTCTCATACTCCTCGGTATCCTTCTCGTCACTAACTGGATACAGCAGATAGCGTACCTCCTTCCTCAGTGGGAGTTGCCCCTCTGATGGCCCAGCGGATAGGTGAAGCGGTAGTTAAGGTTTTACGCTTTTTGGGAGCGGAGGGTGTTTTAGAGCTGATTCCCGTTCGTAGGGCTGCCAAGAAGGTCCTTGAAAGTTACCCCAAAGCTCGTTTTGTACATTACAGTCGTGGAATTCTTTACGTTTGGTCCGACGATCCAGCCACCAGGTTCAAGCTCCAAACGTCCAACCGTCGTATCGCCAAAGCCGTAAACTCTCTGTTGGGTAGAAGCGTAGTTAAAAGGGTGATCCTTAGGAAGAATCCTCCCTCAACCGAGCTTTAGATAGGCCCCTTTCCAATATACGATCGTACGTCCAAAGCTTTAAAAACCTGTCATACTCCTCGGGTGTTAGGGACGGTTTGTCGTACATGCCAGCGGCCAAACGCTGGCGCTGAGCCTCGTATAGGATAAGAGCGTTGGCCACGGAGACGTTAAGACTCTGAACCATTCCATACATGGGTATCTTTACTTTCAAATCGGCCACATCCAACACCGCTGCCGAGACTCCCCTATCCTCGTTCCCTAAAACTATGACCGTGGGTTTCGTATAGTCAGCCTCACGAAAATCTTTACTGTCCTCCGAAAGAGCGGTGGCAACTATTTGAAACCCCTCACCCTTCAACCTACGCAGGGCCTGAACCGGATCGTTCTCCCTTATGAGAACCACCCATCTCTCGGATCCTCGCGCTATCTCCCGGTTTATAGGTGGGTTGCCTCCCTCGTAATAAAAGTGCACGTACATCACCCCTACAGCATCGCAGGTTCTAAGGATTGCGGAGAAGTTATGGACGTTCCGGACGTTCTCTATGAATATCCTAAGATCCCGTTGTCGCCGGTTGAGTACTTCCTTTATACGATTCAAACGTCGTGAGGTGACCAGGTACATCAGTGAAGGTAGAATTCGGGATCTTGGGCCAGTTCCCTTAATTTCTTTATGCGTTTTTCAAGGGGAGGGTGGGTTGAAAAGAGTTCGGCTAGAAAACCACCGGAGAAGGGGTTGACTATGAACATGTGGCTCATGTATTGGGGAACTTCGGCCGGTATGCGCTTAACTCCCAGAGCCAGTTTCTCCAGCGCGGAGGCCAGGGCTTCCGGATCCTTTATGAACTTTGCTCCCCAATAGTCAGCCAGATACTCACGGGATCTGGATATAGCCAGCCTTATAAGGAGGACGGCTATAGGTACGACCAGGAGCATGATCAAAAAAGTCACGGAGTTTCTGTCCCTGCTCCTTCCTCCCCAACGGAGTATATCAACCAAAAACATTATAGCCCCCGCCAAGGTAGCGACGACGGACATTATGAGTATATCCCTGTTCTTTATATGAGCCAACTCGTGAGCTATAACCCCTTTAAGTTCGCGCCTGTCCAAAAGTTTTAAAATACCTTCGGTGAAAGCTACGGCTGCATGGTTGGGGTCGCGACCGGTAGCAAAAGCGTTGGGTTGAGGTATGGGAGCTACGTATATACGAGGCATAGGCAAATCCGCAGCTCTGGCTACCTCTTCTACCAGGGCGTAGAGTTGTGGGGCTTCCTCCCTGCGCACCTCCTTGGCACCTACCGAAGCCACGGCTATACGGTCAGAGAAGAACCACCCAATCATGTTTAAGATGGCAGCCAAAGCCAGAGCTATGAGCCCCCCTCTAGGACCTCCAACATGTTCCCCCAAGAAGACCAGTATCAAAGTTAAAAGTAACATCAAAAGAAACGTCTTAGCGGTATTTATCCACATACGGTTGCAATTTTAAAGTCGTATGTTGAGTGCCGTGGCACAGCTGAAGCTCCCGTATAATCTCCCTCCTATGAAAATGGGCGTTATATCTGACTCCCACGACAACCTCAAGGGCCTGAAGTGGGCCTTTGAAAAGCTTAAGAGTATGGATGTGGAGAACGTCGTACATTTGGGGGACATAATAAGTCCCTTCGTTCTAAAGCATGTAAGGGCCAACTACGAAGGCAGGATATGGGTCATCCTCGGCAACAACGACGGGGACGTTATAAGGCTCCAGCAGGTGGCTAAGGAGATGAGCTTCTGCCTATTTACAGAGGAACAGGCTTTCCTGGAGTTGAACGGAAGGAGTATAGTTCTCATGCATGAACCGAGATTGTTGAGGGAGTTTGCCCAGTCGGGTGACTTTGATTTAGTTCTCTATGGCCATACCCATGAGATGGATCTCCAGAAGGTTAGAAACTCCCTCATACTCAACCCCGGTGAGATTTACGGTTATATAAACGGCAAAGTTTCGTTCGCCGTGGTTGATCTGGAAACATTGGAGGTGAAGTTTTACGAAGAGGAGGTCTCCAAGGTTGAAACCATCGCTCTATGAGGAAATTGAACGTCTAAATCCGGCCCAAAGAGAGGCTGTACTTTCGCCTATAGATAAGCCCATAATGGTCGTAGCGGGGGCTGGTTCCGGAAAGACCCGTGTTTTAACTCTAAGGGTAGCCTACCTGGTGAAGGAGATAGGTATACCGGAGTATAGGATCTTGGCCGTAACCTTTACCAATAAGGCAGCTGACGAGATGAAAGAGAGGCTATCCCATTTCGTAAACGTTGGAAGACTGAACATTGGCACGTTCCATTCGGTGGCTCTACGGATGGTAATAGAAGAAACGGGCAAACGTACCGTCTACGATGAGGAGGATGTTAGAGCTATTGTGAAGGATATCGTGGAGAAAGCCAACCTGGCCGTAAAACCTAAGGATCTCCGTTTAGCCATAACCCGTTACAAGAACACGGGCAGGATGCCGGACAATATGGAGGAGAGTGTATTTCTCTCTGCTCTTGATGAGTACCAAAAGCGATTGAAGGAGGCCAACGCTTTGGACTTTGACGACATCCTCTTAGAAGCCATACGGCTATTGGAGGATGGGAGGATTAGAGAGAAATACGCTCGAAATTTCTTTTACGTACTGGTAGATGAGTATCAAGATACCAATCCGCTGCAACACCGCATAATCAAGCTGATAGCCGGCGCTCCGGAACACAGGCGCGTGTTCGTGGTAGGTGATGAGGATCAATCGATCTACGGATTCCGGGGTGCAGATTTTCGTATCTTCCTAAATTTTGAACAGGACTTTCCGAATGCTAAGATCATAAAACTTGAGACCAACTACAGATCCACACCTCAGATCCTGAACCTGGCCAACCGTTTAATTTCCCACAACGTGGAACGGCGCGATAAGGTCCTGCGTGCTTTTAAGGAGGGTGGTCCTAAACCACAGTATCGCCAATTCTATTCGGATGAGGATGAGGCCCTCTGGGTGGCCAAAACTATCAAAAACGATGGCTATTCCTATGGAAACGTTATGGTTCTTTATAGAACGAACTATCTGTCCAAATCGTTGGAGGACGCTTTTCTGCGGGAGGGGATACCCTACGTTTTGGTGGGAGATGTTTCCTTCTATCAACGTAAGGAGATAAAGGATCTAATAGCGTATCTACGCCTTGCTCTGAATCCTAAGGATTCGGTTTCTCTGGATAGAGTCATATCCACCCTGGAAGGTGTAGGTCCCTCTACCGCTCAAGCTATAAAGGAGGCACTCCACTCCCACGATATTGATGAAATTGATGAGGATATTTTAAAAGCGTACCGACTTCGCGGCAAGAGGCTTAAGAAAGCGATTGAATTGGTTAAACTTATAAAAGATATAAGATTAGATCCACCTCATACTGCGCTTATTAAAGTTATAAACCAGATGGATTACTTCTCGTATATTCAGAAAAACTTCCCCGATTCTTCAACAAGCCGAAAGGAAAACATCCTACAGCTTCTGGATATGGCAGACAGATTCTCTGACACCCTTGAACTGGTGAACCAAGTATCCCTCATGAGTTCGGCCGACACCAAGGACAGAAGGGACGCTGTTTCGTTAATGACCGTCCATGCGGCCAAAGGTTTAGAGAGGGAGGTGGTCTTCGTAATCGGTTTGGAGGAGGGTACCTTTCCCCACTTCTGGGCCCTACTTCAGAAAAATGTTGAGGAGGAAAGAAGGTTGTGCTATGTAGCCGTAACCAGAGCTAAGGAGAGGCTGTTTCTAAGTTCGGTCCAAAAGAGGGGATGGCGAAACTATCTGGACCCAAGCAGATTTTTAGAGGAAATGGAGATTCTCTCCAACGAGGAGCAGGAGGAGGATGCCGAAAAAACCATTAAAAGCGTATCCATGATCCGAAAAGGTGATTACGTACGGCACGATCGTTACGGCATAGGAAGAGTTTTACGTGTGGATAACGATATTATAACGGTTATGTTTTCTTCTGGCAAGAAAACTTTTCTAAAGGATAAAGCCCGTTTGAAAAAACTTTAGTTCTCTACCCTTACGATCCTATAATGTTTTTTACCCTTCCGCAGAACTATCACTTTGCCTTCAACAGCGTCTTTCAAAGAGACAATTCGGTTTATATCTTTCACCCGGTGATTATTTATGTATGCCCCTCCTCCCTTTATTAGCCTTTTGGCCTCTCCCTTACTGGAGACGAGACCAGCTTTGACCAAAAACTCCACAACAGGAATCCCTTTTCGTAAATCCTGTGAGGGTATCTTAGCTGAAGGTACCTCTTTAAAAATTTCCAAGAGATCCTGCGCTCCTAAGCCTTCTAAGGATCCTCCAAAGAGTACCTTCGTGGCCCTAAGAGCCCTTTTTAGTCCCTCTTCACCGTGTATAAGGCGGGTCATCTCCTCGGCAAGCTTCCTGTGGGGTTCTCGTTTTTCCGGATGCTCCTCGAGGGATCTTTTTAGATCCTCTATCTCGTTAGGGGTTAGAAAGGTAAAAAGCTTGAGATACCTTATCACATCCCTATCATCCGTGTTTATCCAGAACTGATAGAATCGGTAGGGAGTCGTACGTTCCGGATCAAGCCATATGGAAGTTCCTGCCTCCGTCTTCCCGAACTTCTTGCCGGAGGACGTTGTTAGGAGAGGTAGTACTAACCCGTAGGCCCGTTCCCCGCGCACCTTTCTTATAAGCTCTATACCGGCCGTTATGTTTCCCCATTGGTCACTTCCACCTATCTGGATGCGGCAGCCATACCGGTCGTAGAGTTGGAGAAAGTCGTAGGCCTGAAGGAGCATGTAGGTAAACTCCGTGAAGGAGATCCCTCCTTCTCTACCTAATCTGTTCCTCACTGACTCCTTTTGAAGCATGTAATTCACCGTAAAGTGCTTTCCTACATCTCTAAGGAACTCTATAAAACCCAAGTTTTTCAGCCATTCTACGTTGTTTACGATGATGTAATCGCTCAACCTATCCCCTACTATCTTCTCTATCTGTTGGGTTATGCTGCGTACATTCCTCTCTATCTCCTCTTCCGAAAGCAGGGGTCTCTCTTTTTCCTTACCGCTTGGATCACCTATCAGGCCGGTTCCTCCTCCTATAACGAATATAGGTTGGAAACCGTAGTTGGCAAATCGAATCAAGGTCACTATGGGGAGTAAATGACCCACATGAAGGCTGGGACCTGTGGGATCGAAGCCGGCATATACTGGGCTTCTTTTCTCTTTTAAAAAATCCTCCGTTCCTTCGGTTAGGTCGTATATAACTTCTCTCCATCGCAGATCTTCGAGTATATCCACCATGTGTGAAATTCTACGGTGGTATCCATGACCGGATTTTCTCATACGAAAATACAAAAATCTAAGGGAAATGTATTCCTCGATACGAATTTTGTTCGTCCTCTCGGTGTTGTCTAAACGGTTATTTTGAGATAAGGCAGGAGAATGGGAGACGTAGATAGAATAGTAAGGTATGATGCATCCATACTGCAAGAGCGAAAGGACGGCGAGGTTAAAGAGGGACAAAGATAGGCACCTGTGGAAGTGCCACCTCCCCCTCTCCCAGCGCAGTTTATGGTTGTAGAAGAAGGATCCACCCGGCTTTATTACCCGATACACCTCGTTCAGGACTTCCACCTGC
>JAADCS010000094.1 GCA_013154295.1 Thermotogae bacterium | reverse complement strand
ACGGCCCCGTTGCAATGACCGACTCCTACATGGAGTTTAAGCGCCAGCAGAGGGACGCAATGGAGAAGGCCTACCAGGTAATAGACGAAGTCGCCCAGCAGTTTGAGGAGGCCTTCGGTAAGAGGTACCGCCACATTGAGACCTACAAAACCGAAGACGCCGACTACCTTCTCGTCGTAATCGGCTCAACTGCCGGAACTGCAAAGTTCGTAATAGACAGGCTGAGGAAGGAGAAGGGAATCAAGGTAGGCCTTATCAAAATCAGAACCTTCAGGCCGTTCCCCTACAAAGACCTCATGGACGCGATAGAGGCCTCCAACGCAAAGGCGATAGGAGTCTTTGACAGGGCTGAAACCTTTGGAGCCCACGGAGGTCCCCTCTTCAGCGACGTTGCAACTGCAATGTACCTGAGGGGCAAGAGCTACCCGATGGTGAGCTTCATCTACGGCCTCGGCGGAAGGGACACCAACGTCCACCACATTGAGGAGGCCGTTGAGAAGGTAATGGCAAAGGCCGCAGGAAAGGAAGTTCCCCCAATTAACTACCTTAACCTTAACGAGTAACGGAGGAAGAGAAGATGGCTCAGACCCAGGCCGCCCAGATAAAGATACCACCCCTTAAGAAGCTGACCAACTACCCCGAAAAGCTCGCACCGGGGCACAGGCTCTGTGCAGGTTGCGGAGCTTCAATAATCATCAGGCAGATGTACATGGTTGCAAACGCCCTGGGCTACGAGCTCGTCTGGGCAAACGCAACCGGTTGCGTTGAGGTCTGCACAACCGTTTACCCCTACACTTCCTGGAAGTCCCCCTGGATTCACAACGCCTTTGAAAACGCCGCAGCAACGATTTCCGGCGTTGAAGCCGCCTACAAGGCCCTCAAGAGGAAGGGCAAGCTCCCGACGGACAAGAAGGTCAAGTTCATAGCCCTCGCAGGGGACGGCGGAACCGCCGACATCGGCTTCCAGTCCCTTTCTGGTGCCCTTGAGAGGGGACACGACTTCATCTACGTCTGCTACGACAACGAGGCCTACATGAACACGGGAATTCAGCGCTCCTCCGCAACTCCAAAGTACGCAAACACCACCACCCAGCCAGTAGGCTCCCAGAGTTTAGGTAAGCCCCAGCACAAGAAGTGGATGCCTGAGGTCGCGGCAGCCCACGGAATTCCCTACGTTGCCCAGGTTTCACCCTCCCACTGGAAGGACCTGATGGAGAAGTTCAAGAAGGCCCTTTTAACCGAAGGCCCCTCCTTCATCAACGCCTTCACCGTCTGCCCAAGGGGCTGGAGAACGAAGGAAGAAGAGGGCATGAAGGTTGCAAGGCTTGCAGTTGAGACAAACTACTGGCCCCTCTTTGAGGTTGAGAACGGCAAGTGGAGAATTACCCACAGGCCAAAGAACCCCAAGCCCCTTGAAGAGTACCTGAAAATTCAGGGCAGGTTTAAGCATTTGTTTAAGCCGGAAAATCAGGATAAAATAAAAGAGCTGCAGGAGGAGGTCAACAGACGCTGGGACTGGCTCAACAAGATGGAAGAACTTACTAACAGGGAAGAGTAATGCTAAGCTTAAGACCTGAAGAGGACAGAAAGTTAAGGGAAATTCTGACGAGGCTCAACAACGAGAGCAAGTCTAAAATAGTTCTTCTAATAGATAAGTCAGGACAGCTAATAAGCCGGAGCGAGTCTCCGGCTTTCTCTTCTGACGACGTAACCTTTGCTTCCCTAACGGCAGGAAACATTGCCGCTTCAGAGGCCCTATCCAAGCTACTTGGAGACAAGGGCTTAAGCCACATGTTCACCGAGACAGAAGAGGAAGGCATCTACATGCTCCTCGTAGCCGAGAAGTACATCCTCGTCTCAATCTTTGACAAGAGGGTTTCCAATCTGGGGATCGTCAGGGTCAAGATCAAGAAGTACTCAAGGGAAATTGAGCGTATCATCAAAGAGATTGAAGAGAGAATGGAGAAAGACTCAAACATCGCCTCCGACCTGAAAGTTGAGGACATAGACATAGACCTTGATACCCTTTTTGAATAGCTTAATATGAGGTAGGGGACTAGATGCCGTTCATAAACTTTGCGACAAAAGAGATCAACTGCAAGATCGTCTACTACGGACCGGGGTTGTCGGGGAAGACCACCAACATTAAGTGGATCTACGACCACGTTAGGCCCGAAAACAAGGGCGAGATGATAACCCTTGCAACGGAAACTGAGAGGACTCTCTTCTTTGACTTCGTTCCAATTGAGGTCTCAAACGTTAAGGGCTTCAAAGTCCGCTTCCACCTCTACACGACTCCCGGACAGATTATCTATCAGGCCAGCAGAAAGCTGATCCTAAAGGGGGTTGACGGGATAGTCTTCGTCGCCGACTCCCAAGAGGAGAGGCACGACGCAAACCTTGACACCCTCGAGGACATGATAGACAACCTGAAAGATTACGACATAGACATTGCTCAAATCCCCCTAGTGTTCCAGTACAACAAGAGGGACTTACCAAACATACTGCCGGTTGAGAAGTTGAGGGCAGACTTAAACAGGTGGAACAGGCCGGACTTTGAAGCTATAGCAACTAAGGGCGTTGGCGTTCTTGAAACTTTTAAGGAAATAACCCGTCAGGTCCTCCAGACCCTTAAGAAGTGAGAGAAGAACTATTAAGAATATTAAGCTCAAAGCCTGAAGAGTTCTATTCCCTTTTAACTGAAGCCTTTAAGCTTAAAAACAGAAAGTTCGGCACCTTTATTGAAACCTGCGCAATAGTTAACGCAAAGAGCGGTCTGTGCCCCTCAGACTGTAAGTTCTGCGCCCAGTCTGCAAAGTTTAAAGTAAAGGTAAAGACCTACCCCCTTTTAAAGGAGGAGGAGCTCTACTCTGCCGCCCTGAAGGCCTTTGAAAGGGGAATAAACCGCTTTAGCTTCGTAATAAGCGGAATTTCGCCTACTAAAGAAGATTTAAAGACGATTGGCAGGGTGATTGAGAGGCTAAAGACCAAAAACGCAGAGTTT
>JAADCS010000096.1 GCA_013154295.1 Thermotogae bacterium | reverse complement strand
CCTCCGGGTTAGTTCTCCCTTACGGAGAGTTCTGAATCCTAAAAGGATCGGAAAAGAGATAGCCATTGCCGCCCTGGATGCCTTCCGGCGTCCTTCTTGTGGGCTTTAACCTTCCGGTTAGCGTGGCAGCCTTCTAAAGCCGCAAAACGGCCTTAAAGGGCTGCCACGCCCAAACACACATAATGCCACGATGTAGAGCTTTCGAGCCGCACAAGAAAAAGCAAGGTGCCACCCTTGCAGTGCGTAAACGACACATAGTCCTTGCATCGTTCTTAACTCTATTCACTCGCCTCCCACCGCCGAAGAAGAAACTTCTTCGGGACGGCTTCCCCGGTTATCTCTGTAAGTCTGTTAATCTTCCTTTAGGTCCTGCATATCCACATTTAGCCTCTAGGGATAGAATATAGAAGCCTCCCCTTACTCGCCCGTCTTACGGACTTTCGGTCGGTCTAAATGCTTCGGAGCGGTTGGACTTTCAAACCATGGGAAGAATTACCGGCAAGCGGCTTCGAGAGTCGCCTATCAGGGTTGAGCTATTTCGCTGTCGTGATTTCCACGGTCACAGGGTTGTTACCCCCTGCTCAGCGTCCCCCAGGCCGGACGGATTTCTAATGTCGCCATTAGCACCCCGTGTGGATTTTCACCAACTTCTTACAGAGCGGCCACACTACAAAAAGTAGTGCAACATTTCCCGGTCGCCCACGTTCCAAAAAAATTCTATTGGGTAGAATCCGGCATTTCAACCGGAAGCCCCCGCACAGCACGGACAAGCATGTTTCCATGCATCCGGCCGCCAATCCTACCTTTCTGCTTACTTGATTGGCAGTCAAGCATTGGCGAAAGGTAGACGCATCCCCCAGGTTTGGCTGCCTGGTGATTGCTACGCATTGTGTGTGTTTGTTTGTGGCAAGACGGCTATATCTTTTTAGTTCTTTAGCATTGGTGCGCCGTTAAAGTCTATTAGACTCGAAAACTCGAGACATAAAGTTATAAGGTGCTTTGTGTAGAGATCCCTTTAACCTGTTTCGCTGTTTACTATATTCCGTATACAGCTACACGTGCATATCCGACAAAACGAGCTTATAAGCCGTTTTTACGCATAGCTAACGCCCTCCCTCCGGTCGGTCGTTTGCGCTCCGTTTGCCTCCTGTGGAGTTTACCGGAGCCCTAGATTCCCATTCCCGGACATACTTACGGGCCGTGTCCCTGCTAACTCCGGCTTCTCTTGCGATCTTAGCGATATTCCAGCGGCCCGTTTTAGTCTTGAAATCATCAGCAAAAAGGCCGCCCACAAGGTTCCAGACTTTTCGCTTCTTGGCCATAGTGAGCGTTTCGGTAGCCTTGGCCGCCGCTTCTGTCCTTGTCATTCCCTTTCCTCCTTCCCGTAGTTTCCAATTCCTTTCGTTGTACCAGTTCCACACCGACCGGCATTTAGCCCGGATCGTAGATCGTTCTTTGTCGATAAACTGGCTCAAAGCCCAGGCTTCCAGGCGTTCGTAAACGACGGGGCCGCCTGTGGCCCGTATCTCGTCCTCTGTCCAAAGCTTTATTGCCCAGAAAGCGAAGTCTGCGAAGCTGTCAGCTCTGGCCGGAGCGTGGCGACGGGACGGGAGGGATGGCAGGGAGCGGGAAAGCTCCCGGAGCTTGTAAATCTTTGGCATATAGTGGCCGAGATCCCGCTTTATGTGCGGCTTATACTCAAGCCGTTCCGCTTCTACTCCCTCCCCCCGAAACGCTATCAGGAAACGCCCGATAGTGTCGTTCAGGAACTCTTGGCCTTTCTTTGTTGCAAAAAAGCCGTCCACTTGCCAGCCGGCAATATAGCCCCGGTTGAGATGTTCCAGGTAATTCGGGATCGGGAGCCCTGCGTCGATCCACTCTGTCCCGTTGCCGGAGAGGTGAAACAGAATCCAGAATGTCGGCAAATACGGCAAAAGAGGCGGGGTTTCGCCTTTACAGGTCAAAGAAAAGTTTGTATAATACGGCACATTTGTAACCTTCAAAGGCAAGCCCCCAGTCGCCAAACTTGGGCTTGCCTTTTTTTTTGCTCTCATCATACCCGAAAATGCCTAAACCTGTCAAGCATTTTTTGCATTTTCAAAAATGGCGAAACCGTTTACCTAAGGGGTGTTTGTCGAATACCTAATGAAACCGTCGCCTCCGGCGACGTTTCCTTCTAGACCCCGCAGGGGAAAATTTCAGAGTAAGAAGAGATGAAAAACGTTAGTAGGATGCCTTCCCGCCTCAAACGCTCGAATTTTTGTTTTTTAGGCCGTATAAAGCCCCATTCTATGGAGGTTTTAGAGCATCTAAAACTATTAAAATTCTAAGAGAGAGAGGATTTTGAAGTGAATTAGACCAGGACGCCGGAGAGAAAGTGAAGTCCTCCCCAAGCCTCGCCTAATAAAGAGTCGGCCAGTGTTTTAGGTTCTGCTGTTTTAGCCATTTTTTGATTTGTCGGTGAAGAGATTGGCCTTGCTTGCCGATACCCCGATAACGGGGGAGATTCAGCCACATTCGACGGACCCGCATATAGTCTTTATATTTGTTGTGGAGAATCGCTAACCGGAAGTCCTCTTTAAACCGTAGGTAATCGACTTTTCCGAGCCGAACTGTCCAGCGTCCATTTTCTTGGCGATGAAAAGTAAAAGAGAGAAAAGGTGATAGTCTCACATGGAATGGTTTTTCTATCGAGATAAAGGCTGCGGGCTTATCGGAGTGGGTGCCAGGCGTGCGAAACACTAGCACAATATCGTTAAAGGCGACGGCGGCGTAATTCGCTAATCCCTTGATTCGTCGATGTTGCCGACTGCCTCGGCTTCGGTTTGTTTCGTATCTGTCGGCGATGCGCTCGAGAATCTTTTCCCGATTCTTGAGCTTGTGTTCCGGTATTTTTGCCGCTTGAACGGCGTTATATCCTGTTCCCAGGTATCGAAAGACCGTCCGTAAAAATTCGACTGTGTTTCGGGCATCTTGCATCTATTTTCCTCCGGGTTAGTTCTCCCTTACGGAGAGTTCTGAATCCTAAAAGGATCGGAAAAGAGATAGCCATTGCCGCCCTGGATGCCTTCCGGCGT
>JAADCS010000047.1 GCA_013154295.1 Thermotogae bacterium | reverse complement strand
GGAAAGACAAAACCTGCTGTTTGGACGTTCTGAGGAGCTGGATACCTTAGTGAACGCTCTCCACGCGAGAAGCTGGGTGCGATTCTTGGGCCAAGAATGGCGGAAACAGGCCCAATTTGCGAAGGGGAGGGAATGGATAACTTTGTTGAATCCCTAAAACTATTTGGACAGTGATGTTTAAATACGTGATGACCCCCCATGTAACATGGGGTGGCCCTACAATGTTGTTCAGTCGCATAAAGAAGTCAAAGAATGAGATGTTTGACCGTGAGTATGAGTTTGACAAAATCGTCTCGGCCATAAATGATGGGGTGCCGCTTATAGTAGTCACTGGCATCCGCCGCGTGGGTAAAACAACGCTTGTGAAAGTCCTGCTTAACGAGATGGACACGCCCGGAGTGTATATAGATGCGAGAAAGCTCTGGAGCATCCATGCAAACATCTCCCCCAATGTTATAAAAAAGGAGATAGTAAAATCCCTCGACGCTAGGAAAAGCTACGCACCTGTCATGAGACTCCTGCGGTCTTTGAAAACCGTGACGATTGCAGGATCTGGTGTGGAATTCAGGGACAAAAACACGGACCTCATAGATGTCCTTGATGATATTGAAAACAGTGGGGAGAAGACTGTAATAGTTTTCGATGAGGCTCAATACCTCCGCTACTCCAACTATGATTACACCGCCCTGTTTGCGTCCTTGAATGACAGTTATGAGAATATCACCCTGATTCTCACGGGTTCGGAGATAGGGGTTCTCGAAGAGTTCTTGGGCTTCAACGACAGGTACTCTCCGCTCTACAAGAGGGAGCACGAGGTAGTGCACTTAGACCGCTTCAGCAGGGGAGAGAGTATGCAGTACCTGATGAGGGGATTCCATGAGGTGGACATGGACGTGCCGGATGAAGAGATAAGGGACGCCGTTGAGGTGCTGGATGGAATTGTCGGATGGCTCAGGGAGTATGGCTGGCTGCGCTACCGCGGGAGGAGTCACGGCACTGCCATAGACGAGGTGTTCCAGAGGGCAAAAAGCGACATAATCGACGAGCTTTCGAGGTATTCACGGAGGTACCTCACCATAATGATGGCTGTTTCGGAGGGCTATAACGCGTGGTCATCCCTAAAAGCGTACCTTGAGAATGCTGAGGGAAAGAGGGTAAATGACGGGTCATTGAACACTGCCCTTCGAAACCTCATTAAGTACGGTTACCTGGAAAAACATGGGGACGAGTACCACATCACCGACCCGGTAATTGAGCGAGCACTGAGGCATGCACGTTGAAGACCCTTAGGTAGCTCGGCTGGAGGCCGAGGTGTAAGTTTGAGGAGAGCATGGAGAGTACCGTCAGGCGATACCTCAAAAACGAGACCTGGTGGAAGCCGCTGGTGAACGAGAAGGTCCTTCATCTAACGCCTTGGAAGCCGGTGGGAGGACAGAAAATAAGGGGATGCTTATAAGCTTTTTCAACGGCTTCTCGATGACATCAAGGAGGAGATGCTGGACTACATCGTGCAGTTTCCCCGAGAGAAACACGCGAAGCCCAGGATGGTGAGGACCAGTTATTTGTTACATCGTCAATAAGTCGCGTTAGTTTCTAACGCGACCTTAAACGGGAAAATGGGTATTGAGGAGGTGCAACACACGAACGTACAAACATAAGTGCGAGCGGGCAATAATTTCTTTCCCCTCAGAAAAATTTAACGGGGAATACAAGTACTATAAGCCCACCACCCGTTGCATGAACGGTGCATGCCTGTTGCACCCATGCAACAGAATGCACCAGAGGGCGAAACTCCCGGCTGATAAGCAACACAATGGACGCCACGCGGGGCGAATTTTATTGGGGAGTGTCCATAATCGAACAATCTAAAAAACCGAAAGTGTTATATATAATATTTTCTAATTTTTGGACATGAAACCCCTTTCAAAAATGGAAGTTAGGGTACTTTTAAAGCTTAAAGCCGGAAAAACCATAACCGAGTTAGCCAACGAACTGGACCTATCCATTTACCGAACCTCTATTCTCATTGCATCTCTTGAAAGAAAGGGCCTAGTAAAGACGGAAAAAAGGGGGAGATGCAAGATAGCATCACTAAACGAGACAAAGCCCGCAGAACTTTTTAGAAAATTGGCCTCCAAGTTTGGCCACATGCCCCTTGATGAGATCCTGAGCGGAAAGAACCTCACCCTCCTCGCGGTTCTCAAGCGCGTCCCGTTGAGTGCCCATGAGCTCCGCATAAAGGGCAACCTTTCAAGAAGCACGTTCTACCATGTAGTTAACAAGCTCTCCAATTACGGTATCCTCGGGAAGAAAGATGAAAAGTATTTTCTAGTGGAGAGATATAGCCTGTTTCACGAGTTTGCAGAGGAATTTTATGAGCTACAAAATTCCATCAAAGCAAGGGAGTTCTCCGAGGATTCCGCCTTGGTGTGGAGTGGAGTCGGGGAGTTTATCCTGGAGACTGGAGCGTACAGGGGAAAAGATATCGGGAATTTTCATCTAACTGGGCTTGAAAGATTCAGCGATTTTGGAGTGGGGCTTATTGGAATCGGACAATACCACTATTATTATTCTGAGAAAACGGAGGGACTTTCGCTGGAAGATGTTGTTGTGCATGCACTGCTAATTGATTTCAGCCCGAGGACGATTCTGTATTCAATTGTCCTGCTGTTGGCGCATAGAGAGGAGATAAATCAAAAGAAACTTATTGAGCTCGGTAGAAAATATGACGTTAGTGTGAGCGGGTTGTTGGAATACCTCAGAGGCAAAGAGGTTAAAAAATATCCCTATCCCCCTATGAAGGAAGTGAAAGAAATCCTCAAAATGTACTTCGGTGAAGAGAAGTGAGTGCAGTAACCAGAGGAAAGATAATATCTGAATTCCACTTGCTGGAGAAAAAGGCAAAGCTACTTAACATCGAGCCTCTGGAAGTCTACTTGATTGGTGGTGGGAATCTGGCTCTCAGAGGGCTCAAAAGTGCGACAAAGGATATTGACGTTGTACTGTTAAGCAGGAAACAATTCTCTCTTATGCAGAACCTCTTGGAGACTTCATTACCACGACTACCTGTTTATGTGAGGCAGT
>JAADCS010000161.1 GCA_013154295.1 Thermotogae bacterium | reverse complement strand
CTTGTTGTAGAACACCTTCCCACACCTGTGACACTTCCACAGGTGCCTCCCCCTGTCGTCCTTTCGCTCTTGCAGTATGGACACATCATACCTTGCTATTCTATCTCTGTCTCCCATTTCCCTGCCTTATCTCAAAATCGCCGTTTAGACAACATCGCTTTCGTGGAAGCCCCACTCTTGGCAGGATACAAGGAAGAGAAATGGAAAGATGCTCCTTTTTTCATTATCTTTCCAAAGACTTAACATAATCTCACCTCGCGTATATGGGTGATAGGTAAAGCCTCGCCTTCGTGCGGGGTGGCAATACGAAGTCCATTGAGGCAGCCGGTCGGATTATCCCGTCCCAGAATACCTTTATCTTTTTCCGGTATATGGATGGCGCAGTAGGAGGTATCTATGCACTGTTGAAAGTTCATGAAAGTTATGGGAACGATGGTTTTCATGATCAGACGTTTGAGGTTCGCGCTTGCGGTGTCCCAGGTGATGAGGTTGGGTATATAGAACACTATGAATATCTCGTTGCTATCGCCGGGTAAGGGTGGATCTATCTTTACGAAGAAGAAAAGATCGTTCAACCCTCTGTACCACAGGTCTCTGTTCATATCCTCAAGAATCTCCCGCCGCCTGTGGAACATGTCTACTATAACGGGGGTATCCGTTGGATTTTCAGCCATAAGGATGTCCCCGTCCCCGTACATGTGCTCGTAGCCCGGAGGGGGATCGGGCAGGTGTTAGGTGGATACCACGGAGATCTTGTACGGAGGGGGACCGTTATATGAGTGGATGTACCACTCAACACCCTCAATAGGCACCTCCTTTTCTTTCTAAGGGTAGTACGAGCATCCGTTGTTCCTCCAATCATAAGCATGATATAGAGACATGAGCATAATTTGTTATTTGTCAAGTAGGGAAAGGAGCCAAGGGAAAATTGCTAATGGGGGAAAATTCCTACTAAAGTAGGCGGACCGTATAATAGGCGACTCATGAGTGCGCGGAAAGCTTTGGATGTTTTGAAAACAATAAGCGTAGGGGGGAAGGATATAGTGAGCGCAGGGTATCTCGGTAGCATATCCGTCGAAGGAGATGAGGCGGAGGTGATTTTGCTTCTTCCCCCTTCCCTTCAAGGTCAAGCTGAGGGAATAAGGACAGCCGTAGAAAAGCGTCTGACCGAAGCCGGTTTCAAACCGCACGTTGTATATCGCATTCGCCAAAGTGCCCCTCCCCTTCGGGTCAACGTAGGTCCCGTGGGGCAAACCAAAAGGAGGATTCCGGGTGTTAAACGTCTATTGGCCGTAGCCAGTGGAAAGGGAGGGGTGGGTAAATCCACCGTAGCCGTAAATTTGGCTGTCGCTTTAGCCCGTATGGGTACTCGGGTGGGCCTGTTCGATGCCGACATCTACGGCCCCTCGGTGTCGGTTCTTATGGGGCTCGAGGGTGAACGGGTCTATGTGACTAAAGACAAACGGTTCAAGCCGATTGAGAAGTTCGGCATAAAGGTTATAACCTTCGGCGTTTTAGTTAAGGAGGATACTCCCATACTCTGGAGAGGTGCCATGCTTCATAAAGCCTATGAGGAACTTCTCATGCAAACCGCTTGGGATGACCTCGACTATCTGGTGGTGGATCTTCCCCCCGGAACCGGCGACTCCCACCTCTCTTTGGCCCAAGGCTACCAATTGGATGGTGCGATAGTAGTGACCACGCCTCAAGCCGTGGCTATGGCGGACGTCCTTAGGGCTGTGAAGGGGTTTGAAAAGTTGGAGATACCGGTCTTGGGGATAGTTGAAAACATGGCTTACTTCCAATGTCCGGAAAACGGGAAGCGCTACTTCCTCTTCGGCCGTGGGGGAGCGGATAAACTCTCTAAAATAACCGGACTACCCGTTCTCGTAAGGATACCCTTAGATGAATATGCCTCCAATGGAGCTGACGCCGGAATACCCGTAGCGCACGCCTATCCAGAGTCTCCAAGCGGTAAAGCCTTCATAGAGCTAGCCGAGCTGATACAGCGGAAAGTGATTTCCACCCTATAATACGTGCCTGCCAAAAAGGAGGTAGAAAAGTATGGCATACGTCATAACTGAACCTTGTAAAGGCGTAAAGTCCGCGGAGTGCGTCAACGTATGCCCCGTTGACGCTATACATCCCCGTCCAGACGAGCCAGACTTTGAGAGTGTAGATATGCTTTACATAAACCCTGACGAGTGTATAGAGTGTGGAGCTTGTGCCTCTGTATGTCCCGTAAACGCCATCTTCCACGAGGCAGACGTACCCGAGGAGTACCAGGAGTACATAGAGATAAACGCCAAGTACTTCCAGTAAAGTAAAAGCAAGGGCGGGGGGCATCCCCGCCCCGTTCTTTGAAAATGGTACCAGAGGGAAGATTTTTTGAGAGAACGCGAAGGAGAAGCGAGGTTGAGGATAGAAAACGTGTTGGAGGCGATGGAGGAGGTAAATATAGATTTGCGGTTGGGGTTTCCACGGATCCTAGCGATGGAGTTGTAGGTTTTCAAGCTGTCAACTCGGCTCTTGATAGAATAGTACGAAAACCCTCTTTAGCCTTCATATCCATCTCCAAAAAGAGAAAGAACCGTGAAAGTATCCTCTCAAGTATGGTGCAGGTTCTGGGGAACATACCCCTAATAGGTGTGGAGGTGGCGGATCCACTTTTGACCCGTGAAGGTGTGCATGAAGGTGGTGTAGCTGTGGCCCTGTGGTGCGCAGATGAGGATATGGAGATAGAGACACACCGTGTGACACTTAAGGGAGCCACATCGGAGAGCATACGCACCGATCTCTTGAAAATATTTCAAACCCAAAGCTCCAAACGATATTTGAACGTTATAGGAGTCGTACCCTACACTGTTGAAGGTGTGGGTGAAACGGTAGAGAGAGCCTTTCTGTCCTTGAGTGAATACGTCGATCTTGGGTTGATGGGTATCGTAGGTGGCACATCTCCAAGTCCGTGGTCGGTCATACATGGAGGTGAGTTCTTATCAAACTATTTCGCGCTGATAACCATACGTACAGATGTACCTTTTGGTATGTTCTTGGCGTACGGTTTTCATCCACTGGTACCTATGGAAATCACGGTAGTGGATGGTAGGTTCATAGTTGAGCTTGACAACTCGCCCGCAACGGGGGTTCTGTTGGACCTGCTTTTGAGTAGAGGTGTAAGCGGTGCGGATATAAAGGACAGAGCCCGCCTCCTGAAGATTCTATCGCGCTTTCAGTTGGCGGTTTCCGACCCCGCCGCCGCTGGGAGGTTTAAAACTGTCCTCATAAGGGACATAGGTAGAAGAGGGATCGAAACTAACGTGGAACTGAAGGTAGGTGACACGGTCTGGCTTATGGAAGCCAACACCACTGAGATGGTAAAGAGCACGATGAAAGCCTTCAACATGACTCAGTTCGACCTGAAAGGTTCTAAAGCTGCCGGATTACTTTTCTTTGAAAACCATCTGCGGATCTCCGCCCTTGGAGATAAACTCAAGGCGAACCTTGAAGGCCTCAAGAAATCCTCTCCTCTCCCCTTCTTGGGAGTACCCTCCTCCCAGGAACTCGTTATACATCACAGGATACTCTCAGGTTTGCACAGCGGGGTAGCTGCTGGGGTGGTACTTGCCAACGGTAGCGTGCAGCCTTAAAATATTATATCGGAGGTAAAACATGAATCAACAGGTTGAATCGCTGCTCAAGCAGTTAGCAAAGAGGAATCCCCAGATAAAGGCCGTGGCCGTCGTCAACTACGAGGGGATTCTGATAGCGGCCCTATCCCTACGGGGGGCCAACGAATCCTCCTTTGGGGCCATGGCTGCCGCCCTGTTGGGCTTAGGTGAGCAGGCTCTAAAGGAAATCCAGGGCGGAAACCTACGCGAAATATACGTAAGGGGTGAGGATATGATGCTCATAATAGTGGGTATAGGGGACGTAGGTGTAATAGCTATCACCGTGGATGCCGACGCACCGTTGGGGGTCGTACTCATGGAGGTAAGGCGCTCCGCCAAAGCCTTGAGCAAGATTTTGAGCCAGAAACAGGACTTAGCGGACATCCTGGGGTCCGACCTCTCCTTGCTGGAGGGCTTCTCCTTCAAAGACATCATAGGCGAAGAAGAGTAGGACTATGGTCATAGACGTCACTAAAAGGGAGATAAACGTAAAGATCGTCTACTATGGGCCTGCCGTAAGTGGCAAGACCACCAACCTACTTTACATACACAGCAAGCTCAAACCCCAGCACCGCGGCGAGATGGTATCCATAGACACCAAAGGTGAGCGCACACTCTTCTTTGACTTCCTACCGGTTGAGGTAAAGATAGGAGGTGGTTTTAAGGTCAGGTTTCACCTGTATACCGTGCCAGGTCAATACTTCTACAAGACCTCAAGGAAGTTGGTTTTGAGGGGGGCCGACGGTATAGTTTTCGTGGCCGATTCACAGAGAAACAGGGCCAAAGATAACAGGATGATTTGGCAGGAGATGAAAGATTTTCTGAGGGACCAGGGGATAAGCATAGGTTCCATACCCATAGTTTTGCAGTATAACAAACGGGATCTCCAGGATATAATGAGCGTTGAGGAGCTTCACGCTCTCTTCGATGGAGGAAAATTTCCGTACTTTGAGGCGATAGCCGTTCAGGGTAAGGGGGTTTTTGAAACCCTGGACGCCATATCTAAGCGGGTTCTTAGAAGCGTACTTCAGAAGGCCAAAGTATGAACGTTGTCCCCTTACGGGAAGTCCTCTCCGTATTACGTGAGCCAGCTTTTTTGGTGGATAGAGAAGGTCGTATAGTAGCCGTTGGAAAAGGGGGGGAACTTTTGGGATACACTCCAGAATCTCTTGAGGGGAAATCGGCGGTAAGTATCGTAGCTCCACCTTTTAGGGGTGTGTGGGAGGCTGTAATGGAAACTGCCTTTAAGTTAGGCAAACCCACCTCGGCCAAACTTGAGATTCTCAACGCCTCCGGTGAGTCCATTCCTGTAAACCTTAGAGTTGGGGCCATAGAAGATAAAGGGCACGTTCTATTTTTGGCCGTCATGTACCCTCCGGAGGGGATAAACTACAGCCTGCTCGAAGGTCTACCCGTTCCCATCTGGGTGGTGGAAAGAAAAGGGAAACTGGTCTTCCACAATCAGGCCGCTAAACCTATCCTTAAAGAGAGGGGTGTCTTTCTACCTGAGGACGGTGAGAGGATAAAGAGCGGGAGAGGCAGATTCGTGGCTAAGATCCTCCCTATGTTTGAGAACTTCCGTTCTCTCCAGATGGTGATACTGTTGAAGGAATGTGTGGCCCCCGACGATACCGTAACCAAATTCGCAGCTGCTGGTATACTCTCGGCCTTGGCTGCCCACGATATAAAGAACGTCGTGTCCTCACTGATACTCCTGGCGGATCTTATAGAGGATGAAACCTTGAAAGCCAAGATCTATGGAGGAATAAAAAGGATCTATCGGATTCATCAGAGGATACTTAACCTGGCAAGAGGTAGATGGGAGGTGGATAACGTACGGTTGGACGACGTGGTTGATGAGGTGATTGAGGACTTAAAACACAAAATCCTAAGGAAAAACATCAAAGTTATAAAAAAATTCACCAGGGATTTTGTTATAAGAACGGATAAAAACGCTCTATACGAGATACTCCTAAACCTGATCTCCAACGCCATAGATGCCTCTCCCGTAGGTGGTAAGGTAATCATAGGGGCCGGCATATCCCATCTACTCCCGGAGGGGAAAGTTGAGAAGTTCGTAAGTGTTAGGGACTTAGGATCGGGGATTCCTCCCGATAGGCTGGATAAGATCTTCAATCTGTTCTTTACATCCAAGAAGGAAGGAACGGGTTTGGGTCTCTTCATCGTCAAGATGTTATGCGAGAGCGTAGGCGTTCGAATCCGGGTTAAAAGCTCTCCAGGGAAGGGATCGGAGTTCATATTGTTCTTCTCAGAGGATGAAGCTTAGGAATTTGGAAGCCTGCTTGGGACAAGATTTCCAGGATTTGGTATGGTTGGCCGAGAGGGTTGGGAGTATAGGAAGAGCTCATCTATTCCTGAGAGAGCTTCAGCCCTCCATTCTTAAGAGAATCCTGAACGTTCTTCTCGACTATCCCAAAGGTTACCCCGTGCCTTACATCTTAAGGGAAATTCCCTTTTACGGACGGTGTTTCTACGTCGATGAGCGGGTTCTGATACCGAGGAGCGAGACCGAAACCTTGATAGACCTCGTTTTGAAATATCATCCCAATCCCAGACGTATGGTGGATGTGGGTACGGGTAGCGGCGTGTTGGGTATAACTTTAAAGATCCTATTTCCCACTTCGGAGGTGATTTTAACCGACATCTCCAAGGAAGCCTTGGAAGTAGCCAAGATAAATGCCCAGCGTTTTAACGTCGAGGTTCTTTTGGTAAGAACGGATCTGCTCTCGGGTCTTGGAGGAAGGTACGATCTTATAGTCTCCAATCCACCTTACATAGCTCGCTCGGAGCTGGGTAAATATGACCGCAGGATCCTGTTTGAGCCACGAAAAGCTCTAATAGGAGGTGAGATGGGTTATGAGATTACTCTGAAGTTGATCAGGGAGGCTTTAGGTATGTTGAAGGACGATGGTGTCCTCATCTTTGAGAGCGATCCCCACCATTTCCAAACCCTCTCTGAGATCGCGAAGAACGTGGAATTTTCGGGTAGATTCGTTATAGTACGTCCTTAAGTTCGACTTCAGCTCTATCCAACTCCTCTATAGCCTTGCGATAGAGTTCTTCGTTTAGAACCTTACTGTGCCATTCGTAACGCCCCTCCATGAAGGATACACCTTTCCCTTTTATGGTCTTTGCCACTACAAGCTGGGGAGCATCTTCAACTTCTGTAGCCCATTCTAAGGCCTCGTAAAGCTGCGAAAAATTGTGCCCATCCTCAACTTCCCTAACCTTCCACTTGAAGGCTTCAAACTTATCCTTTATGGGTGTGGGATCGTTAATCTCTCTGACATCTCCTTCTATCTGAAGGCCGTTGAAATCTAGAACGAAGGTCAGGTTACTTATGCGTCGGTTACCGGCGGTCTCCACAGCCTCCCAGGTTTGACCTTCCTGTAACTCGGCATCACTTATCAAGGCGTATACCCTTGAACTTCTACCCCACATCTTTAAACCTAAGGCCATGCCCAAAGCTACAGACGTACCCTGCGAAAGGGAGCCCGTAGAGGTTTCGGCTATCGGGGTCCGCCTGCGGGACGGGTGGCCCTGGAGGATCCCATCGACCCTTCTAAACTTCCAGAGTTCTTCTCGGTCTATCCACCCTAGGAGAGACCAGATGGAGTAGAGAGTAGCACAAGCATGTCCCTTGGAAAGGATGAACCTGTCCCGATCCTCCCAAAGAGGATCTTCCTTCTTTAGGTTCATTATCTTGAAAAAGAGTATTAAGCCTATTTCTACCCAGGATAAGGCCCCTCCTTGATGACCGGATTGCGCCCTGTAGGTCATTTCCACTATGTCTTTACGAACCCTTACGGCTTTCAGTTTCAAATCCAACAGTTCTTTGGAGTCCATACGTTCATTCTAAGGTTGGGGCTTTGAGCTTCACGCCTATAAACCTGTAGACGTCAAACTGATTTGGCCTGCGCGGGCATATCTTTACAAAGTTAAAACCTTTGGGGTGACCGTATATACCCGGTATCCAGACTATTTTGCCCTTCCTTTCAACTACCGGATGTAGGTCTCTAAGGAAAGAAGGCATCTTGACTCTATCGTAAAGTTTCTTCAATCTAATTTTACCTATTCTTTCACCCATTCTTCGGGGTCGCACCACGATGTCTTTCAACCCTTGACCTACCAACTTGAGATTGAGATCCTCCCACACAAAGCGTCGCCTTTGAACACTTAGGCGAGGTATCTCCCTGTAGTAGGCCACGAAGCTCCCATAAACGTGGAAGGTATAGGCGTTCGCCCTGTATACACTTCCCGGCCGTATCCCGAAGATCGGCTCTAACTTAGAAGGCTCCAGATTGAGCCTCTTTGAAAGAAACCTCAAGGCAAGGTAATCATCTTCACGTAATAGAAAGGACATTCCTGCCCAGGTAAGTAAGTTTTCCCTTCCGTATCTATTTATCAGATCCTTTATGAACTGGCTTTCACGTACCAGTAGTGAATAGGTGCGGGAAAAACGTGAAGGTAGATCCGGAAAGAGCTCCAACATGTGGGGAAGGACGTTGAGCCTTATAAAATTGCGGGCAAAACGGGTATCCAGATTGCTTTCGTCCTCAACCCAGGACACACCGGCCCGTTTCAGATCCTTCCTGATCTCCTCCCTCCAGAGCAGGATGAGAGGCCTTACAAAGATACCGCTCCTTGGCGGAAGAACCAAGCCGAAGATTCCCGTACCCCGCGACAGATTAAAGAGAGCAGTTTCGTATGCATCCGATAGGGTGTGGGCCAGGCATACCTTGGATACGCCGTGACGGTTCGCCGTTTCCTTTAAGGCCCTATACCTAGCGATTCTTGCCATCTCCTCGAGGGATCCACTGGAGGGTACCTTAATCCGTTTCACCTCCAAGGGCACGTTTAAAAGGGTACAAAGTTTTCTTACAAAGTTTTCATCTCTATCGGCCGTCTTTCTCAAACCATGGTTTATATGGACAGCGATGATTCTATATTTCAACTTTAACAGCGATAGGAGGCAGAAAACGGAGTCCGCACCTCCAGAAAGGGCTACCGCTACCCTTTCTCCTTCCTTCAGGAGGGAAAATCTCTCTATAGCCTCTTTAACCCTGTCAAGTTTGGATAAGTTGACGGGCGTTCCGACGGGTCCTGTCAACATCCTCCGCCAAATCCACGAGAGAATCACTTAAAGAGGCGAAGTCACCCTTCAAAAGCGTATGCTTATAGAAGATTCCAAGACGGATATTGGATATGTGCATCTTTAAATCCCGTATCGCCCTTCGGAAGGTTAGAACGTCCCAAACCAAAAGTCCAAAGACGAGGAATATTAAAAACGCTCCGGAGACCGGAAGCCACAACGGTAGAGAGGGGAATGGAGATGAGAGATATCCCTCGGTGTATGCTAAGAGTTCCTGAACGTGGGTGTAGGTTCTTTCGTTTCCCCCCAGGACATTCAGACTTTCGGCCATGGGTATGAGGGTACTGTCTCCAATACTGAGGACCTGATCGTAAATTTGCGTGGTAAAGGACTTCGCTGCTACTTGATCACCCACGCTAAGATAATACAGCAACCTAAGCAAATTCTCCCTAAGTATATAAATTTTTACTCTACTTTTGTAGAACGAGAGAGCATGGGTATAAAGATGAACCCCCGTAACCCAAAGACCCAGAAGTGGAGCTAATAATATTATTGATAGAAACGTATTCCTCATATTTGCTCCTTGAGTTCGAGGCGGATGCTCTCTATCTCGTCCCGGTATCGCTTAAGCTGCGGAGGGGTTAGAGTAAGTTCCTCGTATATCACGTCAGAAAGAACCTCTAAAAAGCTGTCCATAAGTTCAAGACCTCTACGTTTGGTAAGGTGGAATACCACTCTATCTTCCATAGGTTCCACAAGACCTATTATAGGATCAAGATAGGCATTCGCATAGCTGCGATGGAGCATGTTTGTGCGCACCTTTAGGTGAAAGTTCGGTATGGACGAGGCCATATCGCCGTAGAGCCTTCGCAAACGCTCGTACAGGCTTTTGAACACTTGATGATAGGTCCTGTCCAATAGATATTCCTTTACGCTGAAGGCTTTAAGAGTGTAAAGATCATCTTTGGCAGAAAGTAGATCATTGAGGTTGAAGGACTCGCCTTTGGAGAACGTACCTACTACCATACCTTCAAGTAGGACTATTGAAAAGACGAGGGGGGAGTAACTTCGGACTATGCCTGAAAACTCCAGCGACATCAAGTCTTTGATAAACTCGTGGGGAAACGGAACCATAGAATCAACGGTCATAGAGGCTCTGTAGACAGCCGAAACCACCATTACTACATCCCCGTTCAGCGAGGAGTAAGAGTACCTGTAGGGACGTATATGTCGCATATCGCCTTTCTCGTTGAAAAAGTCCTCCTCCTCATAGGGGATGAGAGTACTCTCATCCTCAAAGAGCAAGCTACCGGTTATGATGCCATATTCAAAGAAGGTGAAAACCTTCGTTCCTCCGCTTTGAAGGAGCAGGATTCCACTGTCCCCAGCCTGTTTTAGGGTGCGTATAACCTCCATTATCTTCATCCATCTACCGCGCCCCTCGTATATGGGTGGAGTCAAAAAATCACCCAGTATTTCTAAGATCTCGGAGGTTTTCAAGAACGTCATCTCTGAGTTTCTCGTACTCCTTCGCCCTGAAG
The DNA here is from genome assembly GCA_013154295.1 of Thermotogae bacterium. Lineage (GTDB taxonomy): Bacteria > Hydrothermota > Hydrothermia > LBFQ01 > LBFQ01 > JAADCS01. The sequence goes on along the minus strand of JAADCS010000161.1, from coordinate 4,221 downwards.
AATCTAAACTCCAATATCTCGCCCCTCTCTAGGGCTGTTTTAAGTGTTCCCTTAGGATGAGAGAGGTGCTTTAGGAGGGCCTCCTTTATGTTGGGAGCACCATCCAGAACGAGGATGGACTCGTACCATTCCCTGTCCTTCATGCGGATCATGTACAGACCGGGAGAGGTAGGGGCAAACCTTTCCACCATGTACTCGTCAAAATCATAGTGATCGTGCCAGTTGGGCCAGACTTTCGCCATACCTGTTTAGTATAAGGTGGAAAGCCATAGGTAAGGCTTTTGGAGGTAGCAAAAAACTGATTTGAACGATCGTTCAAACAGCCGTAAAATACCCTCATGTTGGCCCTCGTAGTGTGCAGCGCTCCTTTTGTGGGAGAGTTTTTGGAGGATCTACGAAAAGAGGGATTTGAGGGTTGGACCTTAATCCCAAAGGTTTTGGGCCAAGGGGGGAGAAGTGACCCTCAAATGGACAACGACGTTTGGCCGGGCTACTCTTCTCTCATACTCATCTATCTTCCTATGGACAGATTGAACGACCTCGTCCAGCTTCTACGGGAATACGATAAGAGAGTGGTACCCTTTAAGGCCTTTCTACTCAAGGAGGTGGAGGAAGTATGATATGGCTTTTTTCTCTTACACTGACCGAAAAAAAGGCTATTGAGATAGGCCTTAAAAACTTTCCTCTTCTGGCAGCTGACAGTATGGACATACTTTCCGAAGGTATGCAGGTTAGGGAGATAGGAAGTGCCCTTTGGCCCAAGGTGGATTTTCAATTCGGCTATGCCTATAACTCTTACGTCAGCGAGATGGTTATGGCTTCCCCGGTCAGGTGGAAATTCATTGAGATCCCCCCAGGCTCCGGTCAAGGCATAGCCTATCCCGACAGTTTCGTAGTTGATACGTTTGAGTTCGGTAAAAAACACAACTTCCGTTTCTCCTTGACACTAAGCAGAGTCCTGTGGTCGTGGGGAAGAATGGAGAGAGGTTACCTTCTACAGAGGAGATTGTTCAAGTCTCGGTGGAAGGACTACGAGAGTAGAAAGCTGGCCCACGAGTATAGAATACGGAAGCTCTATACTATAGCTCTACTTCTCAAAGAAGTTGTGGCCGTGGCCGAGACTTCCCTAAAGTTTTCAGAGGAAAACCTGAAACTGGTGAGAGAGGCCTATATAAACGGAAGAGTAAGCCGAATTGATTTCTTGAGAGCCAAAGTTTCATATGAGGAAGCGGTATATAACCTTGAGGATACCCAAAAGAGTTATTCAACTGTTCTCCACAACCTCAAACTCCTCATAGGTATTCCCGACACCCTCTCCGTAACCTTAATTGATACACTCTCCCTACCGGAGGAGGAACCCGACACTTCCCTAAACAGGGCCGATATAGAGTACATCAAGGAACAGGCCCATATCCTGAAGGAGATGGCCAAGGAAGAACTGAAGTCCTTTCTTCCTATGGTGGTAGGTTCGATCTCTTACAACTATCAGCGACCTTTGGGTTTTGAGGATAAGTGGGGAAGTAATTGGATGGCTAATTTGGGAGTAACTTGGACCCTGTTTAACGGCCTTAAACCCTACAATACCTACAAGCGGTACGCCTATCGATCTGAAGCCTTAGAGAGAAGAGCCGCTTTCCTTGAGATGAGCGCTAAAACCGATCTCACGAACGCCTTGCATGAATATAGGAGTGCACGTAGGAGGGTAAAGGCATCTGCAGCCTCGCTAAGTATGGCAAAGGAAGCTCACCGACTGGCCCGAGAAGCCTATAGGAACGGTCGTATCTCCTACACGGACTTTAAACAGACCGAACTTCAGTATCTAAGAGCCCTCATCAATTACAAGAGGGCTATTACCGATGCCCGTACGTACTACTTGAAGGCCCTCTATCTGAGGCGTACCTCTATAGAGTAGCTTACGGTATCTCCTCCCACCCGGAAAACACCTCGTTTAAGAGATCTTTAAGAGCCTCTATAACACCTTCTACGTATCTGTCTAACTGGTCCTTTGAAAAGGCGTAAGAGTTGGACCTTCCCTCCATATAGAGCAGTATACTTCGAGGTGCTGGATACACCGAAACCCCCGGCCTTGGGTGATAGGCGGCGAAGCTTTCCTTCTTGGGTAAGAGGTCGTAGAATCGTGGCGAATGGGCTACGACGAAGGCCCACTCCTCAACCCCGCCATGCCCCTGAACCTCACCGAAAATCTCTTTTGAAAGCTCCGGACGGAGCATCCACCAATCCACCCCAAGTGTGCGCATCCCATGGCGAAGATGCAAACGATGAAGGGCTTCCTTTAGATGTTGGGTGTTGCCTCCATGTCCGTTTATAACTATCAGTTCCTTAACGCCGTTGCGCCTAAGAGCCTGCCCTACATCCTCCACTACTGCTTTAAAGGTCTCCAAAGAAACCCCCAAGCTCCCTCTATGGGCCACCAGGGACCGGTTCACACCAAAGGGGAAAGTCGGCAGTACGTCCGCTGAAAACTCTTCGGCCAATCTCTTGGCTATGTACTCGGCGGACAGATTGTCGGTTCCAACCGGTAAAGGACCATGGGCCTCTATCGTGCCGATAGGCCAGAACACCCGCTGGGAAAAGGGGTCATACGTACTTTTAAACTGCCACAGGTTTTTGTGTAAGCTCATCCTTGTATTTGTTCAAAAATACCCTTGCGACCATCTCCACGGAATCTCCCAAGGGGCAGAAACTCTTACCCCTCATCATACCGGTGATCTCCTTGAGGAGGGAAACGTCTTCAGCTGTTAGGTAGCCTCTCCTTTCAGCACTTGCTAGCACGCGGGTCATCCAATTGCCACCGTCACGGCACGGGGTACATTTACCACAGGATTCGTAGGAGAAAAACTCTATGGAACGTCGCAGAATTTTTAAAGCACTCGTACTTCTGTCTAAGACGATAACGGCTCCGCTTCCGAGCGTGCTTCCAACCCGTTTTAGACCCTCATGGGTCATAGGAACGTCCAACTCATCGGGTGTGAGAATTTCGGAAGATAGACCTCCAGGAAAAACGCCCAAGATTTCGGTCCCCTTGGGGACACCGGCTACTTCATAGATAAATTCCCTCAAAGTCAGAGACCCTAATTCAAACTCATACACTCCCGGTCTTTCCACAGCCCCGGATATGGAGAACAACCTCGTCCCCCTACTTTCAGGCGTTCCCATCTGACTGTACCAATCGGCTCCCTTGGAGATGATGAGGGGAACGTTGGCGTGGGTCTCCACGTTATTAACGGCCGTAGGGGATCCGTATAGGCCCACCTGACTGGTACGTGGAGGCTTCAAACGGGGATAGGGTCTCTTGCCTTCAAGGCTTTCCAAGGTGGAGACGGCGTAGCCGGCTATATACGCTCCAGCTCCCAGATAGACGTAAATATCAAAATCAAAGCCACTTTTCAGGATATTCTTCCCAAGGTATCCTCTGCGGTAGGCTTCCTGTATGGCCCGTTTTATGCGAGGAAAGATCCAAAGGTACTCGTACCTCAAGTACATATAACCCTCACGGGCTCCTATGGCCCGACCGGCCAAAATCATACCTTCCAGAACCAGATGGGGCGTTTTGTAGAGGAGTTCCCTGTCTTTAAACGTCCCCGGTTCTCCCTCATCGGCGTTGTCGACGACATATTTGGGTCCAGGATGATCTTTGGGTATAAACGACCACTTCCTACCCGTAGGAAACGCAGCACCACCTCTGCCTTTAAGACCGGATCTCTTTATCTCTTCTATTATGTCATCCGGATCCATCTCAAGAAGGGCTTTGCGGAGAGCTGTGTACCCTCCCTTAGACTCGTAAGCTTCTATAGTGTGACTTTCGGGTCCATCGGCGAAATATAACAATTCCCTACGTTCCTTAGCCATAGGCCATATTCTACCCCTGAAATCGGATTTGATGGGACAGGTGGTTGAAAGAGAGCTTTTGCAGTTAAAAAAACTGCGGGGCAGGGACTCGAACCCCGATCACCTGATCCAGAGTCAGGCGTGTTACCGATTACACCACCCCGCAGTGAGATTATATTATAAGGCGGTAAAAGGTGGGCGGTGGAGGATTCGAACCTCCGACCCCCGGTTTGTAAGACCGGTGCTCTCACCGCTGAGCTAACCGCCCACCGAAGAGGGAAGATATTATACGGCGGTCGCTCCTATAACGACGTTCTCCGATGGCCCTCTCCACGTGCGCGTCCAACTCCGCCTCAACCTCACGCGAGCCTT
>JAADCS010000034.1 GCA_013154295.1 Thermotogae bacterium | reverse complement strand
GCTCCTAAGGGGCAGAAGTAGCGGCAGAACATACGCCTGGTAATAAGGTTTAAGAGGAGAACGAAGATAACAATCACCACCTCAACGGTAACGTGCTTGTAGAAGACCCAGAACATAGTCTCGCGGCCAACCAGCCCCGGAGGAGACCACCAGACGAACATGGGATAGCCGATTATCATCGTAATGAGGAGCTCTGCAACCAGTGCAAACCAGAGGGTGTACTTGGCAAAGTGGAGGAGGTCTTTCCTGTACTTTAACTTCTCCCCAACCTTTGGAATAAGGCCGAGAACTTTGTCAGTCAGCATAGAGAGGAATTCAATGGGGCACATCCAGCTGCAGAAGACCCTTCCCATCAAAACCGCAACGACGACCGGAACTACCATGCCAACTAAAGAGGGCATGTAGAAGAACTTGGCAGTTAAAATAGACTCAAGGCCCTCAAGGGGCGAAACTACCCAGAGGTTTCCAATACCGATAGACTGAAACCAGCCCTGAATGAAGTTAATGTCCCAGTAGTAGTTGGTAAAAGGGTTTCCAACCACGATAATAAAGCAGACGGCAAGGAAGAGATAGCGCCAGACGGTTATCCTCTTAAAAAAGCTCTTCTTAGCCACGGCACACCCCTTTAGGCCTTCTTCTTAATGTCTTCAAGCTTAATCTCTTTTATCTTCTTCCACTTAATAGGCTGAATTACTATGGCCTTCTTGCCGTTGTTCTCAGGGTAGGTGTCGGCAATACAGGAAAAGGCACATATTCCGCAACCCGTGCAGTACTCCTCAATTATGTAGGGTCTAAAGTCGTGGTCAATCTTTATGGCGACCCCAGAGAAGGGACAGACGTTAAAGCAAGTCTTACACATGAGGCCGGTTTCCTGCTGCTGCCAAGTAACGCAGATCTGGCGGTTTATGACGGCAACCCCCATTCTCACTTCTTCCTTGGCGCAGGGAACGAGAGAGCCGGTAGGGCAGACGTAAACGCACTTCATGCACAGGTAGCAGGGCTTCTCCATAACGTCAACGTAGGGAGTTCCAGAAAAGACGCCGCCGTTAATAACGTCAAAGTACTTTATGCAGTGGTAAGGACAGACCTCCCCGCACCTTCCGCACCTTATGCACTTCTGGGCAAAGTGCTCCTCGGAAACCGCCCCGGGAGGGCGGAGGATGTTGGTGGTAATGGGGCTTTTAATCATGGTTTTGGGGTTCTTAAAGCGGGAAAGATCGCAAGAGGAGGTTAGAGCTCCCGCCATAAAAGCGCCAAGGGTAACCTTTAAAAACTCGCGCCTGTTAGTTTTCCTCTCCTTCATTTTCGTCTTCTCCAAACCACATTCTTTCTGCTTCCTTTTCTGCCCTCTTTAAACCGTGGAATGGGTTTTTGGGAACTATTTCTCCCCTCTCAATCTTTTCAAACTCGTCCAAGAAGTGGGCTTCAATCATAGCTACTTGAATAACCCCGTCAACCTCTTTTATTTGCTTTTCCATCCTTTCAAGCTCTTCGTAGGTTTCCCCGTCAAGAACTACTATGACGTAATAAGCGTTGTCTTCCTCCTTCAGCTCTCCTCCGTAAACCTCAACTCCCGGTATCTCCAGAAGGGCCTTTTCAACCTGAAAGCCCTTTTCAGGCTCGGCCGTAATTACGCAGCTTACGATAGGCATACTCACCTCTCGGTATTAAATAATATTCTAGAAAACGAATTAAAAGTGCATAAGAAAACGGGGGGACGAGCCCCCCGCAAAGTAGGTCTTACTTCTGGTTAGGATCAAGTTCGGCATTGTGGAGGTAGCCTCCGCTAACCTTCTGGAGCTTGACTAGGAAGGACTTGAGAGGCTTAGCAGGACCGTACTTCTTAATCCTGCAGGCACAGATCTTAAACTCGGGCTGCTTAGAACCCGGGTCAAAGGCGTCAAGGGTACAGAAGTTGATCATCCTGCTCTTGTCCTGGTCGTACCAGTAGGCGAAGACCATTCCCTCCATCGGACCTTCGTCGGTAGAAATCCTTGCAGGCATGATGTTCTTGCCGCGGCGGGTCTCAATTAGAACTAGGTCGCCGGGCTGAATTCCAAGACGCTGGGCGTCTTTGGGGTTAACCTCTACCCAAGCGTGTGGGTAGTCGCCTGCAAGCTCTGGGATACGGCCGGTCATAGAAGCGGTGTGCCAGTGATCAATAACCCTTCCGGTAGAGAGAACGAACGGGTACTCTGCGTCTGGTGGCTCAGCAGGACCCTTGTATGGCCTGAGCCAAATCCAGAACTTGTGATCCTTGTGGAGGTGACCGTAGTCAATGCACTTCCAGTCTCTGAACCTTGGGTCTTTCTTGGCAATTTCGGTAGCAATCGGGTCTTTTCCAACGACGAACCTTCTGAGAGTTCCACCCTTACGGGCAATCTCAACGGTTGGTGCAGGCCACTGAACGCCGTCGGGAAGCTCAAGAAGAACTTCGTAGGTAGCACCGGAAAGGTCGCTGTCCTGCCCCTTGGTTACCTTGCCGGCGTACTCGTTCCAGATCTCCTTGGAGAGGGTGTACCAAGGATCCTTCTTAGCAGCCTCAATGAAGGGAGCTACGCACTGGTAAACGGCCTTAGCCCTTGCGCGGAGTTTAGGATCGCTCTCCTTCTCAAGCTTCTTAGCAAGAACCTGAGCAAACTCAACGATCATCCAGACTTCAGGCATTGCCTGGCCCGGAGCTTTAACCGCCTTAGGAGTGAGCTGGGAGCGACGCTCGGTACATCCGTAAACTCCAGTCTTCTCAAAGTGGAAGGCTGCAGGAAGGATGAGGTTTGCAAACTCGGTAGTCCTGGTTGGGAAGATATCGGTAGCAACTACGAAGACATCGTCCCTTGCAAAGCCCTCCCTGAACCTTCTCATATTGGGGAGAGACTGGAGCGGAGAGGTCTCTTCAATCCAGATGAAGTAGATGGGTTTGAGGCCTGGGAACCTCTTCCTGTCCTCCTCGGTGTAGGAAATTGCAGAGAACATTTTAACTGTATGGTATCCAGGCTTTGGAGGAATAGTTCCTGGAGGAACGCCCCAGATTTTCTCAAGCTCAGCCCTGTGCTTAGGATTCTTAACTACCCTGTGGCCTGGAAGGATGTGGCAGAGTC
>JAADCS010000052.1 GCA_013154295.1 Thermotogae bacterium | reverse complement strand
TGGCGGACATACTGCTGACTGCAGGAGTGGCCCTCTTCTCGGCTTCCATCCAGGCAACCCTCATAGCTCCGGCCATAATCCTCTGGTTCCTTCTGGCCCCCTTCGTGGAGGAGCCCTATCTCAGGAAACGCTTCGGCAGGACCTATGAAGAATACATGAAGAAAGTTCCCCGATTTATGGGATGGATAAGAAAAATTCGATAACGATCAATCCACATCCCTCAACGTTCTGGAAGAAACTAAAAGCGATGTAACCGCATAGAAAATCAATAACAAAGTATTTACCCAAATATAGCTTGCATCGGGATTACGACTGATAAGCTCCAGAAGAGAATTCACTGCATAATGGAATGGATACAGCAATCCTATGGCCTGTCCCCAGAGGGGAAGCCTATCGAAATCAATCAACAAACCACTGAAGAAAAAAGAAGGTATGGACACCAATGGAACGAAGGGGAACACATGCCCTTCATGACGGGCAAAGGTGGATATGAATAGACCTATCATTACCGAAACTGCTGCAAGAATCCATATAATCAAAGCCAGAATAAAGAATACTCCGGGGGAATATGAAAGCTGAAAGAATATAATGAGCGAAAAAATTACAGCAACCGTTTGAACTGTACCCAAGAAGAGAAATCCGATGAGATATCCCAAGATTACTTCCCATTTCCCCGTACCGGATATGAAGAGCCTTTCCAGAGTACCCCGGGTGCGTTCCTGTACCAGAGCAACAGAGGCTATAATGAAAGAAAAGAAATGAACGACAAAAGCAGACATGGGTATAACATAGCGATTGGTTAAGGGGTAATGAGGAAGGGTATCGAAAAAAAGCTTCATAAGAAACATAATCACAAGAGGAACCACAACGCTCAACCCAAAGAACCTCCTATCGAGCAGTATTTGCCTCAATACCCTCCAAGCAATTATCCATGCTCTCATCGCCTAACCTTCACTGTAACCCTAAAATCCTTCTTCTTCCAGTCTTCAGGCATGGAATTCATTTGTATCTTAACTATCACGTAAGTCTCATCTTCGTATTGATCGTAAAAAGTTCTGCGCAAAACTTCTTCTATCCTCCCTTCAATACGTTCATGGGGACCCATTACCTTTACCGGCTTACCTTTCTGAAGAAATTTCACAAACTTCTCTCTGAAAAATGCCTCCACATAAAATGACTCGGTCAAGCATACATCCACCCCAGGTACACCCGAAGGATATATGATACCCTCCTTTATCCTGACAGATAAAATTTCTCCCCGTGCGGGAGATGTAACCACCAGATCGCTCTTCCGTTTCCGAAGTTCTTCCAAACTGTATCCAAGAGCTCTCCTTTCCATTTCCAGAGCTCTCATTCCTGCAACCTCTATTCCTATCTGATCTTCTATATCTCTCAATTTATTTTCAGAAGCAGCTCCCGATTCTACCAAAACCTTCATTTCTTCTTTCTTCCTGCCCAGCATGCCCAATCTGATCCTCCTAGAATCTATCTTTCTATCTATCGCTTTCATCCTCGCCTCGAGCTGGAGAATCTTAAATGTCAACGGTAATGTATCCATAATGAACAGGGTGTCCCCCTTCCTCACAGAATCACCTTCATCTACCCTGATAGCAAGTATCTTTCCCGCCGCAGGGCTGGAGACACTTATGGATTCGCATCTGACATAGGCCATGGAACTGCTGATATATCGCATACTAATGATAAATAACAATACCAAGAATGTGATCAACACAATGGTTATTATTAATCGCTTAATTTTCCGACCTTTCATAACCCATCCTCCTGAAAATGGATATTATAATCTCGTCCAGATCCGGAAACCTGAAAGAAATCTCTTTTATCTCATCCTTCAGACCATATTGCTTCAGGAACCCCGCAATGGTTTGAGGATCATTGGGCAGATCCACTCTAACCACATCCCCATGTATATGCAATTCCACTTTAAGCCTGCCAACCCTAAAGAGCTCCTGTGGAGTGGAAATCATAAGAAGTCTTCCCCGGAACAGGATTCCAATTATGTCACACTTTACAGCTTCTTCCATCAAATGCGTACTAACGAATATGGTCTTCCCCGATTCCTTCAGACTTTTAAGACCCCTCCAGAATTTCTCACGAAGATATGGATCCACTGCAGCTGTTGGCTCATCCAAGAATAGAATATCGGGGTCATGTACCACAGCAATCGCGAACGAAACCCTTCGTTTGAGTCCACCAGAAAGGGCATAGACGGGCATTTTCACCCTATCGGTAAGCTCTACAAACTGTAAAGTCTTTAAAATCCGCTTCTCCAAATTATCTACCTCCAGAATCTGTGCGAAAAACCTGATATTATCCTCCACAGTCAGATCCTCATAAAGAGCATAGGATTGAGGCATGTATCCTATATACCTGCTCAAATCTCTTCTGTGAAGCAGAGGATCCATTCCCATAACCCTGACCCATCCAGATGTGGGTTTGAGAGCTCCCACCATCGCTTTTATCAACGTGGTTTTTCCAGAACCATTGGGACCGAGGAGACCAAAGATAATACCTCTATCCACCCGCAGATTCACGTTTACCAAGGCCGGGAAATCACCGTAATACTTGGTGAGACCCTCCACCTCTATAAGCACTTTAAAAGTATAAATCCATCAAAATTTTACGCAAATTTCTTGGATCGTCGTAAAGGAAAGAGGATCATAGAAGCCATTTTCAAAGCCAGTTAAACAGAAAAGCAACTTTAAACTTTTCGCATGAGAATAGGGATTTTAGCCATTCAGGGGGACGTGGAGGAGCACGAGGAAATCCTCCACAGATTGATGGTGGAAACAAAGAGGGTCAAGCTTCCAGAAGATTTAAAGGACGTGGATGGTCTCATCATACCCGGTGGTGAATCCACCACCTTCAGGAAACTGCTCCTGCGGAGCGGAATGTTCGATGCCCTGCTGGAATTCAACAAGCCCATCATGGGAACATGCGCGGGCATAATCGTCATGGCAAAGACCCTCGCCAACGAAGAAGAGCCCCATCACACTCTGGGTAAACTGCGCATAGAGGTAGAGAGGAATGCCTACGGCAGGCAAAGGGAGAGCTTCGAAGCGGAAGTGGAATACACCTTCGACG
>JAADCS010000072.1 GCA_013154295.1 Thermotogae bacterium | reverse complement strand
GAGGGGGCTCGTCTCCGTCCTGCCTCTCCATCTTTGAGAAGTCTATCGTCCTGCCGTCAATTCTGGTCGGCGTTCCGGTTTTGAGCCTTCCTACCCTGAAGCCGTGGCGCTCGTAGAACTCTGAGAGTTTTTTGGCAGGGGGTTCCCACATTCTACCCCCTTCAAACTCGTTAAAGCCTATAAAGATTTTTCCCCGCAAGAACGTTCCGGCGGTTACCACCACCGCCTTTGCGCCGTAGCGGGCCCCTATGTGGGTTAGGACTCCCCTCACTTTTCCGTCTTCAACTATTACGTCGTCAACTATCTGCTGAATTACCTGGAGGCCGGAGGTATTTTCTATTACCCTTCGCATTCGGTTTCGGTAGGCCTCTTTGTCGGCCTGTGCCCTTGGTGCCCTGACGGCGGGGCCCTTCTTCCTGTTTAATATCCTGAACTGTATTCCCGTTTCGTCTATGTTCTTTGCCATCTCCCCGCCGAGGGCGTCTATTTCCCTGACCACCGTTCCCTTTGCAACGCCCCCTATGGCGGGGTTGCAAGCCATTTCGGCGATTTTATCTACGTTAACGGTAAAGAGGGCCGTCTTGCATCCCATTCTTGCGGCCGCCAGTGCCGCCTCGCAACCGGCGTGGCCTGCGCCAACCACTATTACGTCAAAGACTTCGTCCCACACGGCTACTCCTAAAAGTAGAGTTTGACTTTTGCTCCTCTTCCGGCCTTTAAAAGTTTGGCGGCGCTGGCCATGTAGGCAACTATCTCTATGTGGTTTTCCGGGTTGACGCTAATGAAAAGCTCTCCCTTTTCAAAGCCGGCAAAGTTATCGGAAGACTTTTCTATTCTTACTCCGTTGATTTCGGCAACCTTTGGAAGTTTCCCGTCAAAGACGAAGTTAGTTATCAGGTTTCCAAAGTGGTCAACGTCAAGGACGATGCACTCAAAGGCGTCGTTCCCAAGGGGTTTTGGAGCAGGGAGTTTAAACCTTTTAAGCTGGCTCAGCTCCATCTCTTCACCAAGGTGGCGTGCAGATTGGAGGCGAGAAAGCTCTGCGGCAATGGGGGCGAGCTGATTTCTTCCTCTAAAGTTTCCCCTTCCCTCTATGAAGTAGTGCTCCGCCGTAATTTTATAGAGTGCCTGCGGAGGCTCTTCCTCAAACATTAAGCTCCCAACGCCGTTATTTGGACAGACCAAGAAATACCTCTCAGTTGAGACTATGATTGGCAGAGCTTCCGGCTCTGGGTCAACGAGACATAAAAAGACAGTCCCAACGGGGAAGTAGCCGTAAGACCACTTTAACTTGAGTGCCGCATCTAAGATGTCAAAGGCTCTAACCTGATGAGAAATGTCAACAATCTGAATGGAGGGAGAAATGCCCTTTATTACGGCGTGAACCGTTCCAACGTAGTGGTCTTTCAGACCGTAATCTGAGATAATGCCCACAATCTCTTCCATCTTAAAACCTCTCCGCCCTTAGTGTTAGCTCTTTTAAGCTCTTTTCGGCATAAGATTTCATCTCTTCATCGCTCTCAAAATCTTGGGGATATATCGGCCTTCCAACTATGACTCTGCACTTTGAAAAGGGAGCTGGGATTAAAAATCTATCCCAGCTGCTCAATTTATAGCCTCTTGAGCAGCCGAAAGTTATGGGGAGGAGGGGAGCACCGCTCTTCCTTGAAAGTTTGATAGCCCCTTCCTTCATAACTTCTCTCGGGCCTCGCGGGCCGTCGGGCGTTATTGCAACGCTCTCTCCCTTTTCTAAAAGGGAGAGCATCTTTAAAAAAGCACTGCTTCCGCCCTTTCCCCTTCCCGTTGAGCCTCTAACGACTTTAAAACCAAGCTCTCTTATAACTTTAGCCGCAAGCTCACCGTCTCTGTGGTTGCTTATTAGAACCGAAACCCTGTCTGCCACATCTTTAAAGACTACCGGAAGAATGAGCATTCTCCCGTGCCAGAACACGGCCACGGAGGGAAAGAGAGGCTCAGACTCCAAGATAAGCTCTATCCTTAAAGTCTTTACCCACAGGGAGAGGAGATTGGCTAGGAGCTTTTCCTTACCTAACTTCAAAGCGAACCCTCACTTTAACCTCTTCCCTGCTTGAAGAGGCCGGAAAGCTTCCAAAGGGAGCAGCGCCGTATATGGCGTCAACGGCACTTCTATTCAGCTCAGCGTCTTTTGATATCCTCTTTACCTCTATCCTCTTTATCTCTCCACTCCTTGAGATTGATAGGGAAATCTCAGTAGCCCCCTTAGAGCCTGGAGGGGGCGTCCAGCTCTTTTCAATTTTATTCCTAACCTTTCTGATGTAGGAGGCAAGCTCGTCGTAAGAGACCGACGGAAGCTCTCCTTCCTTTTCCTCCTTAACGTCAAACACCCGCACAGAGAGGCGAACATCTCTGCTTCCCCCTCTACCAGCGGCGGAATTGCTCTTATAAGAGCCTGTATTCCCAACCCTTCCAGGCTTTGACTTTAGCGGAAATTCGGCCTCACTCTCTTTAAGAGAGCTAACCTTTTCAAGACGCTGCGGTTTCCACCTGCTCTTATCTCCAAAGGGCAAAGACGTAGTGAAAGTGCCTCTCTTTGCCTTTAAGTCCCCTTTGCTTGACTTTTCTCCGACAATTTCCGATTCTACCCCCTCTTCAAAGTAAAGCGGAACGGCATCTATAACCGCGTAAGACTTTGGAAGAAGCTTTTCCCCGGCAATCGGAATTAGGAGCAAAAGGGCGTGAAGCAAAACGGAGAGAACGAAAGAGAAAGCTCTATACCTAAGCAGATAGCCACCCAACTGCTAAACCCTTTAAGAGGCAAGAAGTGGAGCGGGCGACGGGACTTGAACCCGCGACCCTCAGCTTGGGAAGCTGATGCTCTACCAGCTGAGCTACGCCCGCGCAGGAGCTTTGTAAATTATACATATACATCTTTTGGCAGACAAATTGGAGGTGAGCCTGTCAAACAGGCTTACCACCAACCAAAGGAAAAGGAAATCAGATGGTCAACAAATTGCTTCCTATACCCAGAGAAGAAAGCCCAACCGACCTGTCTGATATCTTGGGCGTATCAACTCACCGGCTTAAACGGGGAAAAGCCGCTACTGCTTACGGCAGCCAATCGGCGGTCTCCAG
>JAADCS010000136.1 GCA_013154295.1 Thermotogae bacterium | reverse complement strand
CGCTTATTAAAACCACCTCTGCCCCCATGCCGGCGGCGGCCTTTGCAAGGGCGTAGCCCATCTTTCCGCTTGAGGGGTTTGAGATAAACCTGACAGGGTCTAAGTACTCCCTGGTGGGCCCGGCGGTTATCACCACCTTTTTACCCTTCAGGAGTTTAGGATAAAACCAGTACTCTGCCGCCTGAACTATGTCTTTAACCTCTGCAAGCCTTCCCTTTCCGGTGTCACCGCAGGCGAGGTAGCCGCTTCCCGGCTCAACCACCTCCCAGCCGAGCTTTTTTAGCTTCTCCAGGTTTTCCTGGGTTATGGGGTTTTCAAACATCTTATCGTTCATTGCAGGGGCGACGATTCCCCTACCAAAGCAGAGGGCCACCTCGCTGACGGGGGTATCTGCAACTCCAGATGCCACCTTTGCAATGGTGTTTGCCGTTGCGGGGGCGATAATCAGCAGCTCTCCCCAGCGGGCAAGCTCGGTGTGGGGAATTTCCTCTCCCCTCTCTGGAATTACCCTCTGGTAGACGGGCTTTCCCGTTAAGGCCTCAAGGGTTAAAACTCCAATAAAGGCCCTTCCCGCTTCAGTTATTGCAGCCCTTACCTCCGCTCCCCTTTTCTGGAGCTCCCTCAGAACCTCAACTCCCTTGTAGGCCGCAATGCTTCCCGTTATCCCTAAAACTACCTTCTTTCCCTTAAGTTTCATCTCTCTCTTCCTTTCCCGCCATCGGCCTCAGCTTAATCTCCTGCCCCAGGTAGAGGCTGAAGCCGAAGCTCGTGGTGTAGCTGGTTATTATTGCCGCAGTCATGGGTATAACCACGTCTGCGTGGGTCATCTCAGTAATCATAACTATTGCCGCCAGGGGAGTCTTTGCCCCGGCCGCCAGTGCCGCCCCCATTCCTGCAAGGGTAAAGGTTACTATTTGCTCGGGGAACATGTGGCCAAAGATGTTTCCTACTGCCGCCCCAATTAGAAGGTTTGGCAGAACCAGCCCTCCTGGAATTCCAAAGGCCAGTGTCAGGCTCGTTCCCATTATAACGGCAACTATAACCAGAAGGTCAATCAGAACCGGGAAGGGAATTTGAGCCAGCTTTGAAACCACCCCCATGTGGGCGGGGGCAGAGAGGAAGTCAGTGTCTCCCGTAACCAGGTAGAGGGCAAGAAAAATCGGTATTGCAAGGGCCGTTCCCACAACCGGCCTGATTTTTAGCTCAAAGAACTTGCTTGAGCAGTGGCAGGTGTGGAAGATAAAGGTATAGGCGTAAATCACCAAACTGATTACCAGCCCCATTACCACTATGTAGGGAATCGTTTTTAAGTCCCACACCGGCTCTTTAAAGAGCTGAATAAAGGCACTTTCACCCCTGAAGAAGGAAAAAGTTAGATAGCTGATTATTGAGGCGATAATCATCGGGACGAAGGGGCGGTAGTCAAGGTTGTACATCTCCTCAAGCTCCATTGCAAAGATGGCGCTGCCAAGGGGAGCTTTAAGGAGAGCTCCGGTAAAAGCACCGCCCCCAATCAGCCCCAACAGGTTCTTGTACCTCCTCCCCAGGCCGTAGGCCTTCCCCAGCCACTCCCCGATTGCAACTCCGATAAAAAACGAGGGCCCTTCCCTTCCCGCTATGAAGCCTCCTGAAAGGGCAAGGGTTGAGGTAATTAACTTGAGAAGAACCGACCTTACGGGAATGTAGTAGCGGGTCTTAAGGTGGAGGATTGCGTAGCCGATTCCAGGCCCCCCTATTGAGGGGTCTATTGAGAGGGCGTAGCCGGTTACTATTGCAACTAAAAGGGGATAAAGGGTTAAAAGGGGAGGGTTCTGAGTCAGAAATCTGTTTAGCTCAACTATTACAACGTCCATTAAAGAGGCAATTGCGCCGGTGACGATACCCACGGCGAAGGCAAAGGGTATCCACCGGCCGAAGAAGAGGGAGATAGAAGAGAGGTCAAACCTGTACTTAAGGTTCGTCTTGGCGCAACCCTTAACGAAGGTCCAGAAGTAGCGCCAGTCTTCCTTTCGGGACAACTCCCTTAATATCTCCAGAAAGTTTGCCTAATTCTACCAAAGAGCTTCCTTGCAAGCTCAAGAAGCCTTTGGATTCTCTTTTCTGTTGGCGGGTGGGTTGAAAAGAGCTCTGCTAAAAAGTCTCCTTTCAGTGGGTTAACTATAAAGAGGTGGCTGGTTGCAGGGTTAACTTCCCTTCTAACAAGCTCAGGAGGAAGTCTCTTTGCGTAGTCGTCAAGTTTTTTGAGGGCGCTTGCAAGGGCTTCAGGTTTGCCTGAAATTATTGCGCCAGTTTCATCTGCCTTGTACTCTCTTGCCCTTGAGATTGCCATCTGGATAATTGCGGCGGCTATCGGGGCAACTATTACCATCAGCAGAAGGCTGATTGTTTCAGCCCATCCGCCCCCCTCTTCGTCGTTCCTGCCACCGCCGAAAATGAGAAACCACTGGGCCATGTTTGCAAGCATCGTAATTGCTCCGGCAATGGTTGCCGCAACTGCCTGAATGAGGGTGTCTCTGTTTTTAATGTGGGCAATTTCGTGGGCTAAAACTCCCTCAAGCTCGTCCCTGTCAAGGAGCTCAACTATTTTTGGGGTAACCACGACCACCCCGTGCTCAGGGTTTCTTCCCGTTGCAAATGCGTTGGGTATGTCCATCGGAGCAATTCCGACCCTGGGCTTTGGAATTTCTGCCTTTGCTGCCAGCTTCTGGGCCATTGCGTGGAGCTCTGGCGCTTCAGAGGGCTCAAGGAGCCTTACCCCGTACATTGAAAGGACGATTTTGTCTGAGAAGAACCAGCTTGCAAAGTTCATAACTGCCGCCATAAAGAGGGCGACCACCATTCCGGCGTTTCCGCCTAATAGCTTTCCGAAGAGGAGCAGAAGTCCGGTTAAAAATCCAAGGAGTATTGCCGTCTTAAGGGTGTTCCACATACATCTCCTCCTTCAAAGATTGTAATTTCGTTATCTTGAAATATAGGAAACTTTTACCCATTGAGGAGCCTGTCTAAAAGCCTTAAAAAGCCGTAGGCTGCAAAGCCTGCAATGAGACCGTCCGAGATGCTGAAGGTAAGTGGGATTAAAACCATCGTTAAAAAGGCGGGGAAGGCCTCGGTAAAGTTTTCCCACTCAACCTCTTTTGCGCTCTGGGCCATGTAGTAGCCCACCAAAAT
>JAADCS010000103.1 GCA_013154295.1 Thermotogae bacterium | reverse complement strand
TCTATCTTCTCCTCGAAGCCCTTCGAGCCTTCAAGCGTTTGAATCCTGAACATGTAGCTCTTGTACCAGTTGTAGGACGGCTTTACCTTGACCGGCAGGAGCTTCCAGGCGCGCGTTTCCTCTTCATAGCCCCAGTTGACATACTCGTTGAAGTTCCTGATGATGTCCGTTATGACCACGTTGAACTCGTTTAGGAGAAGCCTCTGAATCTCGCGCCACTTGTCAAGGGAGCTTTCCCTTCTCGTTATGCCGAAGTAGCCGGCGCAACCCGGACCCTTCAGCGTTGCGATTCCCCTTCCGACGAAGGCCCTTATGGCCGGAACGGTCTCGGGCGGGTCGGTGATGAAGGTGTCGAACTTGTGGAGCGCGTAGTCCGGAAGGGGCTCCCTCAAATCGAAGGTGAATATCTCGATGTCGGAGTAGCCAATCTCGTCGGCGGTCTTCTCGATGAACTTCATGAGCCTCTCGTCGATGTCGAGAACCGCTATTCTCTTGGGCAGACCGCTGAGCATCAGGGCGACGCTCGTCAGGTCGTCGTCGCCAAGAACGAAAACTTCTTTGTTCTCAAGGTCGCCCCTGCTGTGCATGAGAGCTACCCTCGCAACGGTCGTTTCGGGCGTAACGTAGGCCTGGTCGAAGTCGTGCTTTGGCTGGGGCCTGTCCCTGACTATCTCCTTGAACTGCTCGAGCAGGTCGCTGAAGGCCGAAAGCTCCACCGTCTTGCCCTCGCAGTGGGTGCACGTGTAGTCCCTTCTCGGTCCGATTCCATACTTCTCGACGAGCCGTTTGCCGCTCTCCGTGAGAACGACGTTCGGGCCGTCGAAGGTTATGTATCCCAGCTCGTGGAGCGCCTCCATAACGGCAACGACGAGAGGAAGAGGCTCCTCGCTGAGGTCGACGATGCGCCACACGTCACTGCTGGCCTGAATCGCCGAAAGAACGTTCTCAACGGTTCTCTCGTAAACCGGAATGCTCGTCTTAGCCTTAACCCTCTCAACTATCTCCTTCATTTCTAATCCCTCCAGAAGGATTTTTGTCCGTAAATGGGGTTTGGAAGGGCCTCTTTTAAGGTTTTCCCGAGTGGGTTAATATCGAGTTGACATCGCAAGGTGATAGAATAGCTTATTAGGACATTGTATGTACATCCCATCAGGAGGAAGAGAGCAATGGCAGAGCCTATACTGAAATGGGCAGGAGGAAAAAGGGGGTTACTCAGGGAGATAATCGCGCTCATGCCAAGGGATTTTAGAGATAGGACACTCCACGAGCCGTTCTTTGGAGGAGGAGCCGTGACTTTCTGGATAGAGCCAAAGATGGGAACTATCAACGATATAAATACCAAGCTCATAAACTTCTATGTTGTTGTTCGTGACCACGTTGATGAGCTAATTGAAGATGCCAGAAAGCATAGATACGAGAAGGAGTATTTCTATCGAGCACGAGCCGAGTTTAACGAAATAGTGCGTAATGGATTCAAGATCCCCAATATCAGACTGGCCAGTCTGTTGCTTTACCTGAACAAAACTGCGTTCAACGGTCTTTACAGGGAGAATCGGCGCGGAGAGTTTAACGTTCCATTCGGGCGGTACAAGAACCCCAAGATAGTAGATGAGGAAAAGCTAAGAAAGGCCAGCGAGGTCCTGAAGCGTCTTGAGATATACAACGAGGATTTTAGTTACACTCTACGAGTTGCAAAGCCGGGGGACTTGGTCTACTTTGATCCCCCTTATTATCCCCTTTCGGAGACGGCAAATTTCACAAGCTACTCGAAGGACAGCTTTGGATACAAGGATCAAAAGCGCCTTAGAGATGTCTGCCTAAAGCTCCACAAAAGGGGCGTTTACTTTGTCCTCAGTAACTCGTACGTTGAGCCAGTGCTTGAGTTATACGAGGGCATCGACGAATTTGAAATGTTTAAAGTCTACGCGAAGCGCCCTATAAACTCGAAGGCTGACCGTAGGGGGGCAGTTCCAGAGTTGCTCGTTACCAACGTTCCCAGAGAGGAAAGGGTTGGCTTGAAAACCGCCAAGCGACTCGTTGAAGCAGGAGCAATAAAACGCAACACCACAGGCGTTAAATCCCTTATAGAATACCTCAAACTAAAAAGATCGAGTTAAAAGATATTACTCTCACTACTTTTTGGTGATGTGCTTGAAAGTGAGTGAAGTGGCTAAGATAGTTCAAAGTCTTAAGCAGGCCGAAATTAAGGAGACCGAAAAACGGAGGATAGTCCTGAAAGAAGGCGGGCGAAAGCTCCTCTATACTGGCTTCAATGGAACTGAGATCTATGTCGTAAGAACAGACAAACTCTGTCCCGGCGACTTTAAGGTCATTTTGAAGCCCCAGAATGGAAAAGAATTCGCGCCAACCCACGTTAGGCTGTTCTTTGATTTGTATTTAAAGCGTATAAGCGATGAAAAGCTTGCAAAGAAAGTTTTTCTTGCCTTTGAGAAAGTGAACGTCGGTGAGGATATAGAAGAAGTGACTAAGGAGTTTGACCTCCACAAACTTCGATTCCCAATGGAGCTTGATCCAGCTGATATAACTCTATTCTACGGTTCACTCCTCATGGCCGAGCAGGACTGGAACTATGGGTCCAATGGGTGCAGAAAAAGCAAATTAGAACCCCCAAGGGAGTTCTTAATGCGGTTTATCAGGTGGATAGCTCAGTGCGACTATGGCGATATTGACAGGGTCATAACAACCGCAGTCAGAAACAGACCTGCCCCCAAGAAGTATGGAATACCTCTTTTCGAGATTCTCTGATTTTATTTTTTAATCCGTTTACCTTCATACTTATAAACCAACCTTTGAAGTTTAAGCCATGCTCACCCCCGTCAACGACCCCGTTAAGCGCTACCGCCTCCGCTACAACCTCGATGCACTGGAGCGCGTGAGGGAAGCGATAGGTGAGAGCGCGTATTCCCGGCTTAGAGGTCTCATTCTCCTCCGTTTGGAGGGGAGCAACTTTAAGGGAACCCAGACGGGTGTTAAAGTAGCGGTGGCATTCTCAGCCGGCTCCGACAGCACCGCAACGCTGAAAATCCTCCGATGGGCCGGGTTTGAGGTCGTTCCGATAACGGCAAAGCTCCCCCAGATGGACGATGAAACCCTTCAAAAGGTTCGCTCCGAAGGGACTGTGCTCTTTGATGTGCCGGGTTACGAGTA
>JAADCS010000021.1 GCA_013154295.1 Thermotogae bacterium | reverse complement strand
AAAATCCAGTCGCGGGAAGAAATGATCCGCGACTGTATCAACCACCTGAAAGGAGGGAAGTAATGAACGGAGTTAAGCTCGACCCAGAAGCGGCTGTGGTCATTTGGGAAGAGGCAAGAGCGAAAACATTTTTGCCCGTGTTTTTGTTGAGTTACGCCTACCTAGGCGCACGGGTATGTTATCACCCCGGCCCCATCCGGGACCTTACCGAGGAAATGAAAGATCCCGGAAGGGCCTATCGAACTCTTAATCGGTGCCTCAAGCTGGGCCACCATAGTATTTTCGCCCATACCCCGGTCTTCGTTGACTGGGATGCTGTGGCCAAACGACTCCCGCCAGAACGTTTCATCACCTTCAAGACGTTCTGGCAGAATGGGAGGTTAGTCTATAACCTCCGGCACTTCACGGAGGTTATTCCCAACGTGGTTCATCGAGATGCCTTAGCGCCATTTGAAAACAACCCGCTTGGTCAGCCAGTCCTTCATGATGCTCCGGTAGCCATCCCAGGAGTGAAATTGCAGTGGACCCGGCTGGAGATGGATGGGGCTGATTGGGGGGTTATCGTCCTCGAAGGCCCGTCACGGTGCTTTTCTCATCAGTTCGTGCGACACACCACCCTCAACTTCAACCAACGGTCTCACCGCTACACGCAGGTCCAGGATGTCCTCGTTCCTCCGACTTGCCAGCGCCGCGGGGACGTTGCTGCGTTTCTGTCCCAGGCCGAAGGCCTGTATGAAAAACTCGTGGAAGATGGCATTCCCAAAGAGGATGCCAGGTATCTTTACCCACACGGAGTGCGCACGACGATCATGGCCAGTGGCCCATTAGCCCTCTTTCGCGATTTCGTTGAGAAGCGATCTGTTCCCGGGGCGCAGTGGGAGGCCAAAGAGGTAGCAAAAGCGATCAAAAACTCCCTATTGGAGGGTGTGTAATGGTTGATTTCTACGAGGTCGTCCGCAAAGACTGTCAAGGTTGCCAGGTTCCCTTTTTCTGTCTCCCCGCGGGGGTCCTTGTCACCGTGACCAATTTCTCTCCCGACCCCATCCCCGTCCGGGGCGGAAGTGTCACCATGGAGGCCCCACTCTACCTGGACATGGTCCGGGTAGAGGATGGGCTTCATAACTGGACTGATGTTCCTCCCGGGGGCCGGTTGACCATAGGGCTGAATGGGGAAATGTTCCCCAAGCCCAAGGCTCCCGACATCTTGCCGCGCGGTGGTGAATTAGGGTCCAAACAGACGCTTGATGTTGTGTTGGGCGAGGACGTGAAGAAGTCCTTGTTGCTCTTGGCCTACTACGTAGACGTGGGGAACGTCGTGATGGCGCGAATTCCGGAGAAGTGTGCGTGCGTTTTTAGGTCGGATCATAAAGTGGCGGCCAGGGCCATCTTCGAGTATGAGCTGGCCTCTGGCCACCGTATATATGTAACCCATCCTACATTGCCAGATCCGTTTTTCTTCGCCCACGAGCTTGAGCTCGTGAACGAAGGCTGAACATCAATTTTGCTTAACAAATTTGGAAAGAAAGGCACCGTTAAGGTGCCTTTCGTATTTTTTGAGGGGGAAATGGAGCAAAACCGGTGTCTTGTCCAGACAAAAATGCTTCCCACCCCGCGCGAGTTCTTTGAATCCGATTAGCTTATAGAGTCTTGCCTTTTCCGGCACAACTTCAATAAAAAGATTTTCCACGCCTTTGTTTAATATATGACGACAGGCTTCCACCAGCAGCTTCATCGTATCCAATCGTTTTGACTTTGACGCTAGCATAATTAGTTCGGCTTTCTTGTCATATCGTGCAATCACGTCAGGAAAGTTTATCTTTGCCGGAATGTCTTCGTAAACCGCGGTGACTGTAAACTTGCGTTCAGGTTCATAAAGGACATCTGCGTTTAGGAGCTGGAATGGAGATAGCCAGACGTGAAATGGATTTTTGGGGATATATCCGTCACGTTCATATTGCTCATAAACTATCTTTGCAACTTCCAACAATTGGTCCAAGGTTTCGCATTTCTTTAACATATTATATGTTTTTGAGGCTCATATTACCAAAATTTCCCATATACATGTGAGTATGGATAAAAAGTTTCCACTCTAAAACATTCACGGAGGTGACAAGATGAGAGTTGTTGTTGCTGTTTTGTTGTTTTGCTTACTTCACGGAATTGCCTTTGCCCGCGACGAACTCAAGGTCTCCCGTGCTTGGTGCCAGCGCCGCGGTGGCCGAGTTGAATACCGCCTACCGGACGGCACTCGGGTAGATTGTCTCACGGACAAGTATGCGGTGGAGGTAGAATACGCCCCGAAGTGGGCTGAGGCCGTTGGTCAATCTCTTTACTACGCCTCATATTTTCCCAATCGTCTCCCGGCCATCGCCTTGATCGTGGATCAAAGGTCGGGGCGTTACGTCAGACGCCTTATCCGCACCCTCCGCACTTATGATCTCCCCATCCGCGTCTTCATTATTTTTGAACCCAAGCATGACAAGTAGTTAGACGAAATTTTGCTTGCCACAGATACCTTCTCTTGTTATTGTGAACTTCATGAGGCCTATCTAAAGGCATGGCAATGGTGTTTGAGGGAAAAGTGTTTTACTAAGCAAAGGAGGTAAGATGGTCATAGTGGTTCCGGAAAATACGAAGGCGGCGCGTTTACCTCGCTACTTAGATGTCGGCGGTATCGTCTTGACCCGGGCGAGTCTTTCTTACCTAACTATGCCCGGTGCCCGGGTAAGTTGGTTCCCCCGAGCCCCATACGCCCTCCTCGTGGCCGAAAAGACCGGGCTCGGGACGGTGGAGCTGGTGCCCTACAAGTTGTCTTCCCCACCGCGGGACATACAGGAGTTCTTGACCGGCCTGGAGAAACGGCTTGAGGGGCATTGGTGGGTGTTGCGTGCGCGTCAGACTATTTACGGAGGAAGAAAATCATGATTTGGATTGTGGCTCAAGAATTAGAGAAGGAGGCAAAGGACGCCGTCCAGGAATTTGCGAACCGTATCACCCAAGACCCCGACGACAATGAGTTATTGAAGCTCAAGTGGAGGATTAGGAAATGCATTAAGGCGTGGGACAATTTCATGTGGGAGGCATTCAATGTCAGAATTTCACCGGAGGCCTTCATTGCCGATATGCCTCCGGAAGTTGCCGGGTTAGTGAGACTGGCCATTTTGGGCGAAGATGATGCAAAATGG
>JAADCS010000080.1 GCA_013154295.1 Thermotogae bacterium | reverse complement strand
CGACCGCCACGACCTCACCCTTCTGCGGCTTCTCCTTGGCGGTATCGGGGATTATGATGCCGCTCGGCGTCTTCACCTCTTCCTCCTCTATACGTTTGACTACAACGCGATCTGCTAAGGGCCTTATCTTGACTGCCATGGTTCTTACCTCCTTTTGTTAAACTTATGTTAACCGCTTTTGAGGAATAGAATAATGGGGGATGTTTCTCCGGTTGTCAAGTTATGATTCAAGGCCCACCAACGGTCGGTGGAACGGTAGCCTATGGGATAATCCTATTCTATACAATTTTAAAAATGGGATAAAAAAGCCTCTACCCCACCCATCTTTCAGGGTGGGAGTAGGGGGTATGAAATAAAAGAATCATAGCAGTCGGTTTTGATAAACGGCACGTGGAGTATATATCTTTTGCCTCCATTTTGACCTCATTTTTTCGTCAAACATCCCATTAAAAGGATCATTCTGTGGTTTCACTTGGAGGCTATTTGGCCTCACAGTGAAACCGAAGCGATGTTCGTGCTTCTAGTCTCCAACGAAGGCTTGTAATCATAGGAGGTAAAAGGAACGATGATTGGAACATTTGGCATTTTTCCCAAAATCCCCCGACTCTTTAAATCGCAAATGATTTGCCTTGGCCAACAATGCTGCTCAAACGCTCGTTCTCGAGTCAAGGGGTTCCACAGCAATGAATGTGTTCTAAGGGAACTTTTGAGAGGTAAAAAGTGATTCTAACCACACTTTTGGAGCTCTACGAAGAGAGGTTTCGTTTTCCAATTCAGACTGCGGGAATAAAAGGGTAATCCTCGCTTGAGGAAATCTCTTATACCAGCTTTCCACCATCGATCCAATGACTTCAACCGTTCGGCAGTATAATAGTCGTCTTATGAGAAAATTGGGGTTTATATTCGTTGCAATCTCTGTTTTTACGACAATCCCGCTCTTCGGCAAGCCACCTGCGAAAACCAAGAAACTACCCTACAGGGTATGTTCCACACCGAGTGTCTATATAAAGGCACGCATAGCCGTAAACCCTGCAGGTAAATACACGTTAAACTTCAGAGGAAACCTACGAACTTACATGGCCGTCATAGCCAAAAAGGCCAAAGAGAGGATTTTAAAAAACTCCGCCAACTCCGTTAAAATAGTGGGAGTTTCCTACTCCGAAACTCCCTTTGGCACCTTCTCTAAGCTTCTAAACAACGATCGTAACGCCGCCCTCCATAGAGATGACAGCGTAGCCAATAGAACCCCCTATCTCATAGATATATTGGTAGGTGAAGACTCTTACGGTATAGTTGGAAAGATATGGCTCATAAACCTGCAGAGCGAGTATGTGTATGAAGTTTTCAAAACGAGAGTCCCCTCCACGAATGTGCGGGACGTCCTTCAGACTATAATTATGGTGACTAACCTCCTGGCGGATTCCCTCGGCGATGTCCTTACCCGTATAGCCCTTCATGAGACCATGACCTCCCTTTCGGTAGCCGTTAAGCCAGAAGCCGATATATCCCAGGATAAGTACGTGGCCATACGTGTAAACGACGCTTTCAACTACATGGGTAAATCGCTCAAGGACGTCTTAGGTAAAAACTTCGGTGTAGCCGTCAGGCTTAAACCCGGAACACCGGGGAAGATCACTACAGGTGAACCCGCTGGCAACGGTTGGCATATAGTGCGCGGTGAAAATCCGGTTATACTCTATCAGCCCCCCGCATGTAAATACTTCAACAAGCAGAATCCTATAAAGGTACAGCTTGAGTTCAAACCCGCCTGCCCGAGAGACAACAAGGTGCTGGCGGTGAATCCCACGGTAAACGGACGGGACAATTTCACCGTGAAGGCCCCCTATGCTTGGAAGGTCACCACCGTAGTCAATGCCAAATCCCAAAACAACGAACTTAAGTTTCAGCTAAATTACCTACTCCATCACAAGTTCACCTGCAAAAGGTACGCCGATTATTCTACCCAGTACGCCCAAACTTTTGGCATAGAGGCGGGAGATGTGATGTTTTTCAGCGACAACTTCATCGCTGGTAAGGTACCTGGTAAGACGGGAGACAAGGGTAGGGTGCTGTCGGTAAAATACACTGACTGCGGAGTTCTCGACCCTTGGAAACTAAAGGATCCTTCCATAGACACGGTGTTCGTGGTTATATACGGTCCGGAGAAGGTCGCCAACGCTGACATGCGCTACTATATAAACGGTGGTATCATGCAGAGTAGCGTAGGAAGTGAAAACAGCATCTTTGACCTTCTGGGTATAAGGGTCGTAGGAGGAGATAGAGTCAAATTCAAGGATGTACCTGTCTTTACAAACGATCCTCTAACGTTTGAGGGGCAGAAGCAAACCTTCCTATCCTTTAAGCCTTTCTCGGCCCAAGCCGTTTTGACCCATACCTTTAAAAACTCCCAGTGCGGCAACGAAACTCTACAGATAACCGCCCAAAGTACCTTTACACCCGTTATAGAGTGTGACTGCGTGGCCTTTAAGTTGAAGGAAGAAGACAAAGGAAAAAAGGAAGATAAAAAGTAAAAGGAGGTAGTGGAGTATGGCATATAAACCGCTTTCCCATACGGCGGAAATAGGTTTTGAGGTCAGCAGTATGGACCTCAACAAACTTTTCGTAGAGAGTGCCAGAGCCTTTTTCAGGGAACTCTTAGGCACTCTCTACGGTATAAAGATACATCAGGAAAAGAAGGCCCACTTTGAGGCTGAGGATCTTGAAGAACTACTTCACAAGTGGCTTTCCCATCTCCTAACCGAGTTTGAGGTGAATAAGATGGTGTACCGTCAATTTGAGGTTAATATAGACTTTGAGGGGGATAAGTTCGTGATGGATGCCACGATGGGAGGGGAACCCTTTGATCCCGAAAAGCACAAGATAAAACGACATCTGAAAGCTGTAACCCGACATAAGCTTCATGTCGAAAGGGAGAGAGGTATCTGGAGGGCTTCCGTGGTTATAGACGTTTGAAAGGTGAATCATGCGCACATTCTCCACACCGAAGGAGATGCAGCTGTTCGCTAAGCAGCTACGTAAAGAGGGGAAGGTTATAGGTTTCGTGCCCACTATGGGGGCTCTTCATGAGGGACACCTACGCCTCATAAGAAAAGCCCGCCGAGAGGCGGATATAGTCGTGGTCAGTATCTTTGTAAATCCCACGCAGTTCGATGATCCTGAGGATTTCGCCCGCTACCCACGGACCTTCGATGAGGACCGCTACAAGCTTGAGATGGAGGGCGTTCAGGTTCTTTTCGCGCCTGGGCCCGACGATATGTACCCACCAGGCTTCTCCACTTTCGTTGAGGTGAAGGGATTGGACAGGTATATGGAGGGAGCGTATCGTCCAGGTCACTTTCGTGGGGTTACCACAGTGGTTTTAAAGCTCTTTAACATCGTCATGCCCCACTTCGCTATCTTCGGTCTGAAGGATGCCCAGCAGTACTACATAATCAAACGCATGGTTGAGGATCTTAACTTGGATCTGGAAGTGGTCCCACACGAGACCGTGCGTGAGAAGGACGGTTTGGCTCTCTCTTCACGTAATCGTCTTCTCTCACCGGAGAGCCGTAAGCAGGCTACGGCTATCTACCGTGCTCTCAAGCTGGGTAAGGAACTGATCTTCTCTGGGGAAAGAAACCCCTGGAAGGTGAAGGAAGAGATGCTCCGTTTTCTCAAGGAGGAGGCTCCTTTGGGCGAAGTGGATTACGTGGAAATAGCCGGTGTTCCTGATCTTCAACCCGTAAGCGAAATAGAGGGTAAGGTGCTCTTAGCTGTAGCCGTTAGATTCCCAGAGGCTCGCTTGATAGACAACTTCATACTCTCACCCGACGATCGCCTGGTATGGAACGAAAGGATAAATTAAGCTCCAAAATTCCTCCTTACGTCCTTAGAATGAAGACGGAGATGGAGAGTTGGAGGAAGAGTTTGGACAAGTTCGCTTTGCAGATCCACAGCATGGGGTTGGGGAGCGTGGCTATCTTCATGCTCGAGAGCATGAAGCCCCTCTCCAACCTCATCTTGAACTTGGGCGTGTTTACCCGGCCCATTCTGGATGTAATAGTACCGGAGGATCTCTATGATACCCTCTTAGATATAGCGCGGGATAGGGAAAAGGTGGAATACCTGATAACAAAACTGGAGGAACTGGAAGATGGTATTTTGGTTACTGACGGCACAGATTGACATAGGCAAAAGTATCCCCCTGCAGTTAGGTGATGTGGTGAAGGGGCCCCCTACCCAGGTGCTCCTTCTGGTAGACGTATCCGGAAGTATGGTCAAATTGGATCCTTCCGGCTTGGCTAAAGAGGGGGCCAAGATGGTAACCGACATAGCTTCGGCTCTAAACGCCAACGTGAAGGTGTCGGTGATCTTTTACGGTGAAAAGGCTCGCTTCGTAATAAAGGACGCGGATCCCCACGGTCTTAGGAAAATCTTAGAGGACTCCCTGAAAAATGCTAAACCCGAAAGGTACTCTAACATTAAGGAAGCTTTGCTTTTGGCCAGATCCTTCCTCAAGCAAACTTCCTTTGAAAGGGAAGCCTACGTGATAGTGCTGACCGATGGTCAACTAAAAGAAAACGACATACCGACAGAGGAGAACCTTAACGATTATCTAACCAGTTTAATTAGAATAGGGCAGGATTTCAAGAAGAACAAGTGGAAGATTTACACCTTTACAACTACGGAACCTGCGGAAGAACTCAAAGCCATATCCGTTATGACTGGTGGGGAGCAGGCTACGGTTAGCGATCTGAAGGAACTTTCCAAAACTTTTCTTGATATAATAGAGGCTGGAAAATCGCGATTCCGGGTGGATATAAATCACAATTCCATCGTTGAATTTCCTATGGAGGAAGGTGTGTCCGAGTTTAGCATGGTCATAGCGTACGATCCACGGAGAAAGAAAATCCTCAAAATCTACGATCCTGACGGCAAGGAGGTAAAAGGGGAGCGCAGAACCGGTAGAGGATTTATCATCGTTAAGATACCCAATCCCAAACCCGGAATCTGGAAGTTTGAGATAAGTAGAGGGGCCACGGTTCTACTTTCTATGGCCATTCCCCGTATAATCAAACCATCTTCAGAGACACCATCAACCGAACCCGTACCCGTAGTCCTTGAACTCGACCCCATAACTCCCCGATCCCCCAACTGGGAACACTTTTCCGCTAAGGTCTACGTAGAGGATGCCCAAGGGCGTCAGGTGGCCTATGACCTATACGACGACGGCAAGCACAACGATGGCAGACCCCATGACGGTGTCTTCGGGAGGATGTTACCTAAACTAGCCGAAGGCGAGTACACCTTCACGGTGGTGGTGAATCATCTGCCAACCAACGCCGAGATTAGGGTGAAGAAGAAGGTTAAGGTGGTCTATATACCGATCTTGGACGTTAGAGTGAGAGGGCAGTTCCTGATAGGTACCCCTCTTGAGATCATCGTGGGAATACGTAACCGTTCCAAGCCCATAAAGAGCGAAAAGTACTCTCTGATGGTCAGAGATCCTAAGGGTCAAACCTACACTCCGGAGTTAAAGAGAGACGATTACGGCTACTGGAGGGCCATCTTCCCGCAGACCTTCCACGGCGGCCTATACTCACTCCAAGTTAGAGGTGTGGTGGTCGTGAAGGATTCTAACCGCCTTCGCACCTTTTCCGATGTTAAAGCGGAGGATACCTTCTCTCTGTGCATATCCTTCCACAAGAGCAAGATCCCAGGTTTCCTGTTTTTCGGTGAAATGCCTGGCCGCAAGTACGAGCATCAGCTGATTCTCATGAATCACTGCGATAGCACCTTCACGTTGAATTTCACGAGAGTTTCGGCCCATCTCTCCGACAGTGTGCGCGATCGCCAGGTGAATGACTCCCGCAAACCTAAGGCCGACACCGTACCACCCGTGGTGATAGATGGGGCGGTCGGAGGTACCCCTGGAAAGAGAATAGTAAAGGTACCCTGGTACATACCCAATGACGCCGTATCTGGAACTTACCGTGTCCGCATGAGAGGCGTACAGCGGCCCACCTACAAACCCATAGAAATTATCTACCCCTTTAGGGTGGGTTCGTGGAAACAGGTCTGGTTAACCGTAGGTGGAGTGGGTGCTTTGGTGATAGGTGGAGGTGTGGCTACCTGGTACCTCATCCATAGATAGCTATGTGGTACCTTCTCGTAGAACCTTTGGTATTCAACCGTTGGAGTGGAGAGGCTGGAGCCACCGTATTGGATACGACTTATGGTTTCCACCTGCGTCTTAGGGGAGAATGGCTCATCTCCACTGGCGGTGTGGTGTTGTTCTTTTCGACTCCCTTCGTCTTTCCTGAAGGCCGAAGGTTTTCGTTGTCAGATGCCGAGGTGGGTTTTGGGGTACCCTTCTCCGAACTGAACCGCCTTTACGTATCTGGCATATTCCCCGCTGGCGTGCTCTCAAGTAAGTACCCCGGTCTTAAGGTGGAGTTTTTGAGGAAGTTCAAGGGTGATTCCACTTATGGCGTGTATGCCGAGGCAGAATGGTATTTCGTGGCAGCCTCTGACGATCTAGAACACTCCTTTTACAACAAACCCATAGACCGGCACGGCACTCGCCACGTTTCCCTTGAAGGTGCCTTTATCAAAAATGTGGGAGAGACCGGTTTTCTGAAGTTTTCCATACCTTTGGATTACGCTCAATCCTTGGGTCAATTCTGGGCGGGTATTCGAGTTGGGGGAGGATTGTTTCCCTTCTTGGAGTTTGACCTGTCGGTTTGGCCGATGAAACCCCGTCCTTACCTCGTGTCCGTTCGCGTTCTGGCGTTGATACCTTCAGCACAGGATCTCTGAACTTGCTTAGGGTACTGGCCCCCGCGAAGGTCAATTTGGGTTTGTGGATAACGGGAAAAGAACCGGATGGTTACCACCGGTTGGTGACTCTCTTTTACAAGATTCCTCTGTACGATGAAATATGGGTTCGTCCCTGGAAGGAGTCGCAGGTGAAGTGTGAGGGCATAAGAAGTACATCAGACAACACGGTCTTTAAGGCCCTGGAGCAATTAAGTAGGTACGTGGGGAAAAGTCTATGTTTAAAGATCGTTATAAAGAAGAGGATTCCCGTGGGGGCGGGTTTGGGTGGTGGCTCGAGCGATGCGGCTGCCGTTTTGAATGTCGCCAACCGCATTTTTAACTTGAATTTGAGCGTTGAAGAGCTGATGGAGGTGGGAGCCAAAGTGGGGGCGGACGTACCCTTCTTTATACTCCCTCACCGAGCGGCTATAGGAAGAGGTAGGGGGTACGATCTTGAGCCGATAGATCTACACATAGAAGGAGAGTGGCTCCTTATCTTTCCCAACGTTTCGGTCCCAACGAAAGGAGCTTACGATCTGGTGGATAGAATGGGTATCTTCACACCTCCGGAGGAAGCCGAGAGAAAGCTCGCACGCCTTGTAGATGCGATCAAGCGGGGTCACGGTTCCCTTCCTCTTGAGAACGATTTCGAGAGAGTGATCTTAGATAGGTACCCGGCGATAGGAAGGGCCAAGGATCTGCTTCTAAAATGGGGATGGGATGCGGTTATGAGTGGCTCCGGTTCCTCTGTCGTCGGTGTAGGAGGAGACAGGTTGGGTTTACCCACGGGGAAGCTTAAAGTTTGGTTCTGGAGGGAACTATGAGGGTTAGGGTAGGTTTGCCAACATCTGAACGTTTTGTGGCTGAGGGAAGGGTAGAGTACGATGGAGGTGAGGTTTCTAACTTGAGAATAGAAAGTGAGGGTTCAAAGGACCTTTGGGTTGGGTATGCAGTCTTTAAACCGTCCCCGACAGGAAAACCGTTCGGTAGATTCCACAAGGAGCGATGGGAGTTGGTGGGTAAGTTTAAAGATCTTCAGGAAGCTCACTCTTTAGCCAAAGCGGTAAAAGGTACCTATAGGAGGTGGGTAGAAGGATGGGGCGGAGTGCTTTCGGTCTGGGCCGACGGTAGGAGGATAAGGACATCTTCCCCATTCCGGTTTAGAGGCACAGTGAAAGCACAGGTCTGGGTAGGGCGGGGATTCCATTGGCAGAGGGTAGAAAGGGCCGTGTATGAGGGTGCATTCTACGTTTACGCTTGGGGTAGGGAGGTAAAGGTAGTTTTGGAGTTACCCCTTGAGGAGTATGTGGCCGGTGTAATATCCTCTGAACTCCATCCGGAAGCACCTCTGGAGGCCTTAAAGGCACAGGCAGTTGCGTCCCGCACCAATCTCGTACGGACTGCGGGCAAACATCATCCCAACGAACCCTACGATATATGCGCTGAGGATCACTGTCAGGTTTTTAGGGGTTTACATATCTTAGGTGAGAGAAGCCGTAGAGCTTCCTATAGTACAAGTGGAGAGATCCTACTGTTTGAGGGGGAACCCATAGAGGCTAGATATTCCAAATCCTGCGGCGGAATAACTGAAACCTTTTCAGTGGTTTGGGCGGAGGAGGACAGACCCTACTCACCTTCGTTCCGAGACTGGAAGGTGGAGGATGAGCATGACGCCTCTTCCATAGAAGGTTTTGAGAGGTTTTACGAGGTAACCGAATCCTTTTGTAACGTTACCTTCCATCCCGTTGAAAATCTGTACAGATGGGAAGAGTTTTATACACGGGAGGAGATGGACCGGCTTTTACGTGACCTAAACGTGGGTAGGGTGGTTGAACTCAACCCGTTAAGGAGGGGAAGATCCGGAAGGATATACGAGCTGGAGGTGGTCGGGGAGAAGGGAAGGGTTATCCTGGGCGGAGAGTACAACATACGTCAAACCTTAGGAAAGCCTTTTTTGCCCTCTTCGGCCTTTGTGATTAAGATAATTGGGAAGGGGTTCCTGCTAAAAGGTATGGGATGGGGTCACGGTGTGGGTATGTGCCAGATGGGAGCTGTGGGAATGGCTAAGGAGGGTTACGATTACCACCGTATCCTTACCCATTATTACAAAGGAGCGGTTATCGGTCATCCTTGATCCCTCCCTTATAATAAGTCGCTATGTTCTTTTTATTAGCCTTTTCGTTCAATAAAGTACCTATCTGCACCTTCGCCCGCAACATCTGGATGGTCAGTGACAGGTACGATTACCTCCACGACTTTGATGGCAACGGGCTTCCGGATATGCCTCTCATAACCCGTACCTATCCCTCTAACTACGGTTATCCTTACATAGTTTTCCAAGATTCCTTGGGCTTTTTTTCGTGTGTGCGCGTGTCCTCACAGCGGGCGAGCTATAGCCTTTCATCGGGTGATCTCAACGATGATGGGCTTTACGATATGATATACATAGGATCCGGGGTTTTGAACTTTTTGCTCAATAACGGCGATCGCACCTTCACCCTCTCGACTGCTTCTTTCGGAAGTTCCATAAACCATCTTGCCATTAGGGATACCGATACCGGAGCGGTCATCTTTGCCACTGATGAATCTGGAGGCCTTTATATGTACGACTATATCTCTTCCAGTTCCACACGTCTGAATGGTACCTGTAGAGAGGGGTTGAGTGTAGAAGACCTCGACGGAGACGGTTGGTATGACGTAGTGTGTGGCTCATCTAACTGGGTATCCTCTGGCCATATATACTATCAACTAAACACCGGTTCCGGATGGTCGTCGCTGGTACGTATAACTACATTTTCCGCATGCTACCATGGGATAAAGGCCGTGGATATAAACGCCGATGGAATGTTGGATGTGGTGTCCTGCGCGGGTTCAACCGTGTACGTTTGGTATAACGAGGGTGGTTCCCCCCTATCCTTTCACGAGAGAAGCTATGCCACGGGGTCCTCCTCCAGATGCAACACCTGCGAGGTTACAGTTGCAGACTTCGACTGCGACGGCGACGGCGATATTCTGTGGTCGGCTGGCTTGAACGGAGGCTCTCCATCGGTGGTACTTTTAGAGAACGATGGTTCTCTACCCTATCCTAACTTCGTATCTCACACGGTCGAACCTTCCTCCTATACTAACTACGGGGTCGCAGCCGGGTTGGTGAATGATGATGATCTTCCGGATGTAGTGGCGGGTCTGGGACGCACACTTTACGTTTTCTATAACACCACACCAGCCGCGGACTCCTCTTGCAATCCGTTCGGTGGTGGTGACGAGTTGAAAACCGAAGAGTTCGTCGTTCAGAACGGTTTTCTTACCTTTCACGAGGAGAGAGAGTTCGCTGTGTATTCGGTTGATGGCCGTCTCCTAATGCGGGGTCGGGGGCGTACCGTAAAACTCCCCAGAGGGGTTCTCTTCATAAAGTTCGGTCAAGGCGCGAGGATGGTTATCTCACCGTAGAATAGATGACCATGCTGTTTCTACTTTTGAACTTCACGGAAAGAGAGCTGCAATTTTTAAAGGATCCTGTCCAGCTAACGCGTGAAGGTGAAAACGGTGAAGCGTACTTCTCACCTGACGGCAATTACATAGCTTTTCAGGGAAAACCTCCCGGCAAATCACATTACCGTATATACATCATGCGGGCTGACGGCAGCCACGTAAAGCGGATTTCTCCGGGGAAAGGTAAGACTACCTGTGCGTTCTTTCATCCAGAGTTTCCTCAAAAGCCCTACCTGATGTGGGCCTCTACTCACGAAGATACGACTACATGGGAGGAAAAACCGATCGAAAACGGAAGTAAAAAGTACAGCTGGGAGTTCTCCAAGGGGATGGATATATACCTCTCCGATACGGCGGGCAACGTACTTAAAAAGCTCGTGTCTTATCCAGGGTACGATGCCGAGGGTAGCTTCTGCCCTTCCAATCCCGACCTCATAGTGTGGACTTCGCAGAGAACCGGTGATCTTGAGATATGGGTTAAGAATCTTAGGACCGGTGAAGAGATTCAGATAACCCACGCTCCCGGTTACGATGGTGGCCCTTTCTTCTCTCCGGATTGCGATAAGATAATCTATCGTAGCTTCAGGGATCCAAAGAACCCCCGGATAGCCGAGATTTACATTTACGATCTCAAAACCAAAAAGGAACGACAGATAACCCACCTGAAATCTCTATCCTGGGCTCCTTACTTTCATCCTTCGGGCGAATACTTTATCTTTTCTTCCAACTACGATCCTCGAACCGGCAAAATGGGTAGGAGGTTCCACCTATTTGTCATGGATACTGCTGGAAAGCGGTTGATTCAGATAACCGATAGTGATGAGGGTTCGGATCTTCTGCCTACCTTCTCGTGGGATGGTAAGTACCTCCTTTGGACCTCAACCCGCAGTGGTAACTCCCAGATATGGAAGGCTAAATGGAAGGGGGTTAAGTTCTGAAGGAGGAACGATAGGCTGCCTCCGAGATACCCATGAGGAATCCCAAGAGGATGTTGACGATGGCGGTGTCGTAGTTCGTTTCAATCAGACCCACCATTCCTATCAGACCTATAGCTAAGGATGTAGCTAAGGATAGGGTTGCTACGTATCCCCTACTCCGTTTCCACCTGAAGTAAAACTTGATCGTGAAGTATATGAGTATCCCGATAGTTAAGAGAAATCCCAACACACCGGTTTCCACCAAGCTGTTCAGGTAGCTACTGTGTAAGTGGGCCGTGTTATCTATCACACCTCTTTCATAGAAGGGTTGTAGAAGGGAGGAAACGTTATCGTAGCCTACCCCGAAGAGAGGTTTAACGTTCTGCGCACCTATTCGCCAGAAGTTTAACCGTATTTTCAAGGACCATAGAAAGCCATCTTTTAGCGACGAATGGAGAAGGACAGTTAGGGATGTGGGAAGGATCCACAGGAGAAAATGAGGAAGAAGATGCAGGAGACGGAAACGGGCATACAGAAGGCTCGTCGTTAAGATTAAAAAGACCAAGGTGTATCCCTTTGCCCCGCTCAACAGCAGCGCTATCGTCGGTAGGGGAACTGCCCAAAGGTAGGCTCTCCTATAAAAGAGACCCAAAGTCAAAAAGAGTAGGGCTATGATGGAGAATACGGCGCCAGAGTGCATTTTGTGATCGTAGAGGCCCACGAAGGAGGTGAAGTCGTAAAATCTCCTCTCCTCATAATCGCCTACCCATCCCTTACCCAACTCCACATCCTCCTTTCTAAGACGAAGTACCGATCCAGCATAAGAATGATAGGTGTATTTACCGGGTTCGAGTCGTATAGGTTTTCCGTGGGTTACCTTAGGACCATTTAGAAAGTGGTTTCTATCCCTATCAGTAAGTATGATGGCGTGAATTTCCGTAGTTTTTTTCACTGTCAGATCGCATGTGCCGATACACGAGGAATATATCCATCCGGTTCTCAACACGCCAGGAAGAAGTGCCAGAACTCCCAGCGAGGAAACTAAGGAAGAAACTACACCCAAAAGGACCAGCACGATGTTCGTTTTCCTTTCATCTATGCGCATGGCTGCAAAGGAGAGATAGCCTGTCTTATCGTAGATGTCACGTAAAGGATATAACGGAAGGCCGTTGGCCAAAAGGGTTACACCTCGCCATAGATAGAGCAGAGGAAAGAGTAGAAAATCCTTGGGAAAAGAAACTGGGGTACGAATGTAGAGGTAAAGCGAAATCAAAAATCCGCAGGATAGGGGTACGTAGCTCAACGATAGCGATATGGGAACGCTTAAAGCCATTAGGAGAGCGCATACGTAAAGCAGGGTTGAGGCATTCAAGATATACGATTTTAAGGTGGGGGAAGCTATATACAGGGTTAGAATCGGCAGTATGCGTATATGGATAACGGAGGTGGCACCTAGGGATGGTCTGCAGAATGTCAAGGAACGTATTCCCACCGATAGGAAGGTTGCTTTCGTGGATATGCTTTCGGAAACGGGGG
The DNA here is from genome assembly GCA_013154295.1 of Thermotogae bacterium. Classification (GTDB taxonomy): domain Bacteria; phylum Hydrothermota; class Hydrothermia; order LBFQ01; family LBFQ01; genus JAADCS01. Next base: position 2,112 of record JAADCS010000080.1, on the reverse strand, counting down.
TGGATGAGATAGAGGTAACGGCCTTCGTTCATCCTAAATGGGTTCCCCAGATGGCTGATGCGCAGGATGTCCTTCGTCGAATAAAACGCAATCCCAAGGTGATATATTCAGCAATAGTGCCCAACGAAAAGGGGCTCGAGCGGGCTTTGGAAACCGACCTTGATAAGATAGCCGTCCTTACCGCTGCAACGGACACTTTCAACCTGAAAAATATAAACACAGATATAGAAGGGTCCTTTCAAAGACTTATTCCTGTGGTCAGAAAGGCAAAGACGGAAGGCTTGAAGGTCAGAGGGTACGTCTCCGTTGCCTTCTGGTGTCCGTACGAGGGTAAAGTTCCTCCCCAAAGGGTCAAGGACATGGTCCTAAGGCTTTTCGATGTGGGTGTGGATGAGGTATCACTTGGGGATACGATAGGGAGAGCCTCACCCTCCGATGTAAAAGATCTCTTAGAAATCATTTTAAAGGATATTCCGCCTGATAAAATAGTTCTACATTTTCATGCTACCTACGGCATGGCGATAGCAAACGTTATATGCGCCTGGAAGGAGTTCGGTATTTATCGGTTTGATACCTCTGCCGGGGGATTAGGGGGATGTCCGTACGCTCCTGGTGCCAGCGGGAACGCTGCGACCGAGGATGTGGCTTTCGCCTTAAGGGAGTCCGGGGCCGACGTTAGAGTTGATATAAAGAGGGTGATTGAAAGCGCTGAATCCCTTGGGTTGCCGTTGGAGTCGGCAATAAGTCGTGTTCCTAGGGAAAACCTATGAGGTTTCAGCTTTTACCTTCTGGCGAACCTCTATCAGGTATCCGTGGAGATTGGGTGGTGGTATATGATCCGGACTCTTTGATCTTAACGCTGCCTGGCGATCTCCCCGACGCTCCGATGGTTTTAACCTTTTACGTTCAGGATGATAAAATTAGGAGACCAACCGATTTTAAGGATATAACCGAAAGAGCCATATTAGGACCTCTCCGTTTCTATCATGGGGATTATTTGAGGAGGATAAGAGCTGAGGATTACGGCGAAGTTTGGGAGTACTACGCCCGTTTAAGGCTATACGTTGAGGGGTTAAAGCAGCGGGTTATACCCAGAGTTTTAGCCGCAATTCCTTCCGATCCAGGGTTTGGTAAACTCCACACCGAGGCTTTTCGCTATCTTCAGTATGGTGCGGATTACGAGAGGAAAGTTGAAACGATCTTTTACGGTTTTCTCAAAGAGATAGGTGCGTATCTAAATGAAGGTTTAAATCTGTCTCTTCGGGAAAAGCCCCACTCACCTGCCATATCCGTAATAACACCTGTACGTAACAGAGTTAAGTTCATAGGTGAAGCTATAGAGTCGGTACTGAACAACGACTTTCAAGATTGGGAGATGGTGATAGTGGATAACGGATCCGAAGATGGTACTGCCGAAATAGTGGAGAGGTTCTCACGGAGGGACAAACGTGTTAAGCTGGTACGTACGTCCGGTAGAAGCTTGACCGAGTGTTTAAATCTGGCCGTGAAACATTCTAAGGGATGGGTAATAGCCCAACTGGATTCGGATGACACCTACACGCCTACAGCTCTAAGGGAGATTTACGATTATCATGCCAACCATAACGTGGGTCTGGCTATATCCTATTACAGAGTGGTAGATGAGGAAGGTAATACCATAGAGGATCTACCTATCGTTAAGCATCTTGAATACAGTCTGAACAACCTTCTGCGAGTTGAGGGAGCCGGTGCCGTACGTTCCTACAGGAGGGAAGCTCTCTTGAGGGTGGGGGGGTTCGACGAACGAGCTTTGCCAGATTTTGCCGAGGATTACGACTTGGTCTTGAGGTTGTCCGAGTGGTTCCTTGTGGGTAGGATACACGCCGTTTTGTATAATTACAGGCGACACCCCCATTCCACTGACGCCGAGAGGGATCCTTTTAACAAAGCTCGGATAAAAACAGGCATACGTTGGGCAACGATCCACAGGCGCCGTCTTTTAAACTTCGCTCGTCACCTATCTTTACAGCGAACCGGAGCTCATCGTATGAATCTATAAATGGCGTGTCGTCTTCCCGATTCCACTACGGCCATATAAACGCCCTTCGGTAGATCCCGCAGAGGTATCTTCAC
>JAADCS010000023.1 GCA_013154295.1 Thermotogae bacterium | reverse complement strand
GGAGAGGCCAGCTCCTGAGTCTGGATGCACTCGTGGCGCTCATCATGGTCATCTTCATACTCTCGGCAGTCACAACGGCCTCTCAGAACCTCCGCTCCGGACTGTCTTCGATGCTCGGCTGGTACGAGAGGACGAACATAGCCGGCAACATGCTCGACGTCCTCGTAAACAGTCCGGGTGAGCCATCGAACTGGAACGAAAACCTCACGCTCGTCCGCGTTCCCGGACTTCGCTCAACCAACGGTCAGTATCTGGACTACCAGAAGGTGGAGGCTCTCTTTGAGGGGGCACGTTCCGGGAATCCTGCCCTTTTGAATGCCCTCTGGAACCTCTCGGGGCTGAACGATTTCCAGCTGTCCTTCTACTTTGTGAATTCTTCAGTTAAGGCCAACTACTCGATATCATCGCTCTCAATCACGGGTCTTCCCTCAGTTCTCGAGCTTTGCAGTATAGCCCAGGCCGGCACCCTTCCGAACGACACATCAATCGTCCTGTACTGTCCGAACGGCACGTTTGAGTTCACGCACACTGGGGTTTCTTACAACTATTATGGGAACCCCTACAGCATCTGCGTCCTGAGCGGGGCCTTCGTGGGCAACAACTTCAACCTTTACGTCGGTCAGACGTTCAGCGTCAACGGCTCCCTTGGAGTTGGTTCCGATGGAACTCTCAACACGACAAGCCTCTACGTGAATGGAAACCTGACCGTTGCCAACACCGGAACGGTGACGGCTTCAAACGTGGCTTACATAAACGGCAACCTGTACATAGCCGGGGCCGGAAACGTTGCCGACGTCGGGACTATTTACGTTTACGGAACGGCATTCATCGGCAACAGCGGGTTCCTTAACGTCACTGGCTCCGCCTACATATCCGGCAATACAACCATCTCCAGCTACGGTGTTGTCAGGATTGACGGTTCCCTCTACGAGTACTCCAACATCACCCTCAGCAACGGCGCGAGCGCCACCGTTGGAGGCGAAACCTACATCGGCGGCAATTTACTTGAGAGCGGCAGTGCAACGCTATCATCGAACGGTTCGGTCTACGTTGTTGGCAACGCCTCCTTCAGCAGTGCAACCCTCTCGAGCAACGGGTCGATATACATCAACGGACCGGTTTACATCGGGAACGCCGCCACTATAAACGCCACCGGCGACGTTTACATAAACGGCACTGCCGTGGTCTATGGAAAGCTCGTTGGGAGGAATATTTACGTTAATGGAAATCTTATTATCACGGGTTCAACAGGACGAGTTTTAGCATATAATAACCTCGTTGTGAATGGAAGTGTCGTTGTTCAGGGTCCTTCGACGGGATATCCTTTAGTTAGTGGAAACTCGACAGTCGTCAGTGGGAATCTAATAATAAACCAAGGATACGAGATAGGGATAGGCGGGAGTCTCTACGTTGCTGGGAATCTTACAGCCGTAAAGTCTGTCGGATACTATCCCAATACACGTATTGTTGTTGGGGATAACCTCATCGTAAATGAGTACCTCAATATATCAGTTCAACCTACCTCATTAACAGTTGGAAAGAATGCTTATATAGGTTATCAAGTGTATTCAAATGGGACTATAACGATAAAGGATGGCAGTCTCTTTGTTTACTACAAGGAAGGTTACTATTATAGTTCTGAGATTGTACTTTATCCCCTTCCAATATCCGTACCGGGTTCTAGGTATTATTTCGGAGTTGAACTCGGCCCAAAAACTAAGTTCCTTCACATAAATGGGGGGTACTTATATTTCTTTTATAGACGCTGGTATGCTCTAGAGGGCACATTTGTTTCAAATAATAATTACGATATGACTGGTTACAAATTGGGAAGAAATGGTTGGATTAAACGTAATGTTCGTATAACTAATCTTGACAGGATATGGTTTATTTATGTTCAATATAACTGGAGGAGAGATTACTATATATCTCCAATTGCACTTGCATCCCGTTCCTCTTACTATGTAACCGCTGACATAGTGATAGACCCGAACGGCCTCCCCCTGGTCGAGCCGAACTCAACGTTACCCTCGTTCCCGGCTTACGCAAACATATCTTCATCATCGTGGATTTACTCATTGCCGCCGCTTCCAGCATTCCAGCTGGCGGTCTGTCCGGTGTTGCCCTCCTCACCAACGGTTTCGATAAACGTTACTTACGTGAACGTTAGCTACGTCTATCCTTCCCTTTCACAGCTTGGAAGTTCGTATTTCCAGATTTCAATGGTCAACGGCAGTCTTGTAAATTCAAGTGTCTCCAACGCATCCCGTGCGAACGCTAAATGGGTTGAACAGGCGAGCGGTGTGGTTGCCGTGAGAACCCTCATATACTCAAAGTCCTACAACATAACCCAATCGACCCCCAAACCGAAGGTTCTCTACGGCGGCATGCTGAGCTTTGCACCGATGGGGTACCTCGAAATACAGGTTCCCAGCGGCCAGAGCGGGAACTTCACGATAGTGTCAACGTACACAGGGGAGTCCTACTCGGGATACTCGGTCTTGGCTGTTGTGTCTGTAAACGGAACGACGGCCTACGGGTTTGCAAGCTCCGAGGTTAGCTCCTGTAGGGTTAAGGTTTCGGGCAATACCGTTCTCGTTCCGTGGGAGTGCCTCGTTCCGTATCTGGGAGTAAACGACCAAGTAACCTTCCTGGTCTGGGCGTATTCCATGGGCGGCTACAGCTGGGTGAGCGTTAACGACTTGGCCAACATGAACGTGTACATGAAGCCGGTTTACAACTACGCCATGATTAAAGTTCTTGTGTGGAGGTGAGACAGTGAAGAGGCGAGCTTTTGTTTTTACCCTTGATGCTGTCCTTGCGTTGCTGGTAGTTCTCATATTTATTACCAGCGTCACCGCGATAGCGACGAACTCCAATCAGGTTTACATGACTCAGGTTCAAATCCAGAACAAGGGCCTCGCCCAGCACATACTTGAGACCATGCGTACAGTTCCTTTGAGCAACCTCGTGTCGCCCACCAAAATAGACGAGTGGATTAGTCTCGGCGTCCTCAACCTTACGTACGTGACCCCCCAGATGCCGCCGCTTCAGATAGCGGCCACCTACTGGGCGCTCTCCTCAAAGTATCCCCAGTTCAAAACCTACGCTGAAATAATACTCGGTTACCTCCTCCACGACTTGGCAAAGGGCTACAACTATCAGCTTATAATAAACAACTACACAAGTCCGTACTTGACCTTCAACAACAGCTACGCCAACGCCA
>JAADCS010000055.1 GCA_013154295.1 Thermotogae bacterium | reverse complement strand
TGAGCGATGGCCCTTCCATGCGGAACCACCGGATCACTAAGCCCGACTTTCGTCCCTGCTCGACTTGTAGGTCTCGCAGTCAAGCTCCCTTATGCCTTTGCACTCTACGAATGATTTCCAACCATTCTGAGGGAACCTTTGGGCGCCTCCGTTACACTTTAGGAGGCGACCGCCCCAGTCAAACTGCCCACCTGACACTGTCTCCCGGGTCGATAAGACCCGTAGGTTAGAATTTCAATACAGTCAGGGCGGTATCCCACCAGCGCCTCCACCGAAGCTAGCGCTCCGGTTTCAATGGCTCCCGCCTATCCTGTACAAACTGTACCAAAATTCAATATCAGGCTACAGTAAAGCTCCACGGGGTCTTTCCGTCCTGTCGCGGGTAACCTGCATCTTCACAGGTACTATAATTTCACCGAGTCTCTGGTTGAGACAGTGCCCAAATCGTTACACCTTTCGTGCGGGTCGGAACTTACCCGACAAGGAATTTCGCTACCTTAGGACCGTTATAGTTACGGCCGCCGTTTACTGGGGCTTCAGTTCAGAGCTTCGCTTACGCTAACCCCTCTCCTTAACCTTCCAGCACCGGGCAGGTGTCACCCCCTATACTTCGCCTTACGGCTTCGCAGAGAGCTGTGTTTTTGCTAAACAGTCGCTTGGGCCTATTCACTGCGGCTTTCCGTTAAGAAAGCACCCCTTCTCCCGAAGTTACGGGGTCATTTTGCCGAGTTCCTTAACCAGAGTTCTCTCGCACACCTTAGGATTCTCTCCTCGCCTACCTGTGTCGGTTTGCGGTACAGGCACCTTTTATCTCGCTAGAAGCTTTTCTTGGCAGCGGGGAATCAAAGACTTCGCTCCATAAGGAGCTTCCCCATCACAGCTCAGCCTTTACGATAAGCGGATTTGCCTACTTATCAGCCTAACTGCTTGGACGTGCACAACCAATCGCACGCTTCTTCTATCCTTCTGCGTCCCTCCATTGCTCAAACGATAAAGAGGTGGTACAGGAATATCAACCTGTTGTCCATCGCCTACGCCTGTCGGCCTCGGCTTAGGTCCTGACTAACCCTGAGCGGACGAGCCTTCCTCAGGAAACCTTAGGCATTCGGTGGACGGGATTCTCACCCGTCTTTCGCTACTCATACCGGCATTCTCACTTCTAAGCACTCCACCAGTCCTTCCGGTCTGACTTCACTGTCCTTAGAACGCTCCCCTACCACTGATACCATTGGTATCAATCCGCAGCTTCGGTGGTGTATTTAGCCCCGGTACATTTTCGGCGCAGAGTCACTCGACTAGTGAGCTATTACGCACTCTTTAAATGGTGGCTGCTTCTAAGCCAACATCCTAGTTGTCTAAGCAACTCCACATCCTTTTCCACTTAATACACACTTTGGGACCTTAGCTGGCGGTCTGGGCTGTTTCCCTTTTGACTACGGATCTTATCACTCGCAGTCTGACTCCTAAGGATAAGTCATTGGCATTCGGAGTTTGACTGAATTCGGTAATCCGATGAGGACCCCTAGTCCAATCAGTGCTCTACCTCCAAGACTCTTACACTTAAGGCTAGCCCTAAAGCTATTTCGGGGAGAACCAGCTATCTCCAGGTTCGATTGGAATTTCTCCGCTACCCACACCTCATCCCCGCACTTTTCAACGTGCGTGGGTTCGGGCCTCCATTCAGTGTTACCTGAACTTCACCCTGGACATGGGTAGATCACCTGGTTTCGGGTCTACGACCACGTACTAAACGCCCTATTCAGACTCGCTTTCGCTGCGGCTCCGCCTCTTCAGCTTAACCTCGCACGGGATCGTAACTCGCCGGTTCATTCTACAAAAGGCACGCCATCACCCGTTAACGGGCTCTGACTATTTGTAGGCACACGGTTTCAGGATCTCTTTCACTCCCCTTCCGGGGTGCTTTTCACCTTTCCCTCACGGTACTGGTTCACTATCGATCACTAGGGAGTATTTAGCCTTGGGAGATGGTCCTCCCAGATTCCGACGGAATTTCACGTGTTCCGCCGTACTCAGGATACATTCAAGAGAGAACGAAGTTTCGACTACGGGGTTGTTACCCTCTACGACGGACCTTTCCAGGTCGCTTCGTCTACCTCGTTCCTTTGTAACTCCGTATAGAATGTCCTACAACCCCAAGAGGCAAGCCTCTTGGTTTGGGCTATGTTCCGTTTCGCTCGCCGCTACTCAGGAAATCGCATTTGCTTTCTCTTCCTCCAGGTACTTAGATGTTTCAGTTCCCTGGGTCTGTCTTCCTTACCCTATGTATTCAGATAAGGATACCATACCATTACGTATGGTGGGTTTCCCCATTCGGAAATCTTCGGATCAAAGCTTACTTACAGCTCCCCGAAGCATATCGGCGTTAGTCCCGTCCTTCATCGACTCCTAGTGTCAAGGCATCCACCGTGCGCCCTTTCTAACTTAACCAAACTAAAAATTAAAAAATATGAGCTACACTGTTATCTAGTTTTCAAAGAACATACATTTATATATGAGAGATAGTTCTCTCAAAACTGAACAAAACGAAACACGGAAACTTTATTGATGAACAGCGTTCATCAATTCTCCATAGAAAGGAGGTGATCCAGCCGCACCTTCCGATACGGCTACCTTGTTACGACTTCACCCCAATCATCTGTCCCACCTTAGGCGGCTGGCTCCAAAAAGGTTACCCCACCGACTTCGGGTGTTACAAACTCTCGTGGTGTGACGGGCGGTGTGTACAAGGCCCGGGAACGTATTCACCGCGGCATGCTGATCCGCGATTACTAGCGATTCCAGCTTCATGTAGGCGAGTTGCAGCCTACAATCCGAACTGAGAACGGTTTTATGAGATTAGCTCCACCTCGCGGTCTTGCAGCTCTTTGTACCGTCCATTGTAGCACGTGTGTAGCCCAGGTCATAAGGGGCATGATGATTTGACGTCATCCCCACCTTCCTCCGGTTTGTCACCGGCAGTCACCTTAGAGTGCCCAACTTAATGATGGCAACTAAGATCAAGGGTTGCGCTCGTTGCGGGACTTAACCCAACATCTCACGACACGAGCTGACGACAACCATGCACCACCTGTCACTCTGCTCCCGAAGGAGAAGCCCTATCTCTAGGGTTTTCAGAGGATGTCAAGACCTGGTAAGGTTCTTCGCGTTGCTTCGAATTAAACCACATGCTCCACCGCTTGTGCGGGCCCCCGTCAATTCCTTTGAGT
>JAADCS010000089.1 GCA_013154295.1 Thermotogae bacterium | reverse complement strand
TTTATCGGTTAGACAGATATGAACTTACGGGACGCCCCTATTTCCTAAATCAAGGTGCCAAAGTTCGAACATGGGATTGGTTCGAAAGAGAGCTTCTTAACTTTTTGAGAACTAGCACATGGAAAGAACATCGTAACAAAGTCAAAAAGTTACTGGAACTAGCCCATGAAGGTCCAGAGGAAATGGAGCGAAAGCTCAAGACTTGGAAAGCGGTTTTTCCACAGCTCAAATTACCATCAGAAATAGAGACGAACGGATTTTTCGGTGGACGAACACCTCTAGTGGACGCCGTGGAACTCCTAGACATTCACTTAGCTCTTGACCAAATGGAGGAACAAGTATGACTCCCTCTTTTTTAGAAATAGAATTCTTTTCGGAGACCACCTTTAGCCAGGGCCGAGGGAGTGCCGGAGTGGTAGATATCGAAGTGGAACATGATGAACTGGGACTTCCTTTTGTAGGCGGAAAGACCCTGCGCGGACTCTTGCGAGATACCTGGCTTTCCATGCAAAACCTTTTTCCAGAGCTTCAAGATGCTGGATTGCGTGTTTTCGGTCCGGCCCAGGACATAGAAGAAAGAGCTATCTTGCGCTTTGGCGATGCCGCTCTAGATCCAAAAATACGCCAATGGGTTAAGGCTGCCTTGACTCGCAAAGTGTATCCCCTCTCGAAAAGAGAAATTTTGGCAAGTCTTACCGAAATTCGCTGGCAAACTGCAGAAGATCGTGAAACCGGTGCGCCGGAAGAAACCACCTTACGAGCCGTACGTATAGTCATTAGGGGAGTAAAACTGAGAGCACCTTTGTTTTGGCTTGAAACCCCCAAAACAGAAGATCTTCGCGTTCTAGCCCTAACGCTTTTAGCCACGAGACACGGGGGACTTTCTCGCCATCGAGGGAGAGGACACCTGAGCTTCACCCTCAATGGAGATCTCGAACTCACCCGCAAACTGGCACAGGGAGAGGAGCCATGATTTACCGTTATCTTCCTTTTATTTTAACCCTTGAAGCTCCGGCGGTAATAACGGCTTTTGGTGGCGACCCGAACAGTTCTCGTACCCTTTCATATTTACCGGGTTCTATTCTGAGGGGAGCTGCGGCTAAAAAGTTGGGAGATCCGGGAAATGATCCAAAAGAATGGAAAAAGTTCCGAAATTTTATTCTGGGAGGAAAAGTTCGGTGGCTTAATGCTTATCCAGTTTCTCAAGATTTACGGGCTCTTCCTGTGCCGGAAAGTTTTCGTTGTCAGAAAGATGCCAGCTTTGCACAAAAAGCAGATCTCATAGATCTTGCTTGCTTTAAGGAAGATTGGCCGGAAGAACAACTGGAGCGTGTTTCTGCACCGTTTATCACTTTCGAAGCCAATCCTTTATTAATTCAACCTAAGATCGGCGCGAGACTGCATCATCAGCGAGACCGGATAAAAGGCCGAGCTTGGAAGGATTCTTCTGGTCAAAGTCACGGGACCATCTTTATTTATGAATATCTTGAAGCTGACCAACAGTTTGAAGGTTTAGTACAATTAAAAGGTGAGTCCGAAGAGAAGTGCCTTGATCTGGCGGAGGAAGTAAAAAAACTCCTTGGCGAAATGGTTTTTATCGGGCGCTCTAAGCGAGCCCGTTACGGCGGAGCGGCTAGAATAACATGGAAAGATTTGCGGGAAACAGAAATCGAAGGCCCTGGAGGAGATGGGCTAAGACCGCTTTTGGAGGATATACTTAAAGGGCAGCGATTTCGTTTGTTCTTAATAGCTGATGCTGTAGTGCGCCATCCAGAAACCGGTCAAATCGACCCTCAGGCACTTCCCCTTTTAATTGAAAGTATTTTCAAAGGTCGAGTCCGAATTCTCTTTAAAGCCCTGGGTAGTATCGTTCGGAGTGGTTTTAACCGCAAATGGCGTTTGGAAATTCCTCAAGCTCTGGCGGTAAAGGCTGGAGCTGTTCTTTTGCTTGAAGCCAAAGAAGGTATACCTAAAACAGAGATTAATAGTCTGCTTCACGAAGGAATTGGCGAAAGACGAGAAGAGGGTTTTGGCCGCTTCGTTCTTCTAGACGAGTCCGTTGAGATACTAACAGTGCGCCTTCCAAGCGATTCAGAAGACATAGAGCCACCGGAAGATGAAGTGCCAGAAGAAATATTTTTAATGGAACGACGAATTCTTCTCAAACATGCCCGGTTAGAAGCCATTGAAAAAGGGCTAGAAATCGCTCAGGGTGCCCAAAACATCCCTTCAAATAGCCTTCTTGGAAGGCTAAGTACGCCTCTCAGAAAGCCTCCTTCTAAGGCTTTAGACACCCTTCGTTCTTGGCTTACCTCAGATAGTGAAGAAGAAAGACTCAAAAAGGAAGCCATGGAACAACTCGAAAGGTGCACCTTACTGCAAGGTAATAAAAATCTAAAATGCTGGCTTGAGGAGATTTTAAGACTTGAGTCACTTTCAGAACTTTTAAATTTGGATGTTCTAGCCCAGCGTTACCACCTGGTCTCTGAAGAAAATGCCCGCAAAGTGCTTCTCAGCGAAAAGGAATGTTTGGCTTCCTGGCTTATAGAAGCCGTATTTTCGGGCCTTAGGTTACGTAACAAGCTTGAGGAGGAAGACCGTGGCTAGCACACCGCATCGTTTGGAAGATACGGGTAATATCCGCAGATTTTCGGCTCGTTGGGTAATTACCGGGGAACTTATTCTTGAGACAGCCGCCCATTTGGGTGGGGGCGAAGGGGATACTGTGGACATGGTAGTCTTGAGGGACGCACGAGATGGATTGCCATTTATCCCCGGAACTTCCCTTGCCGGAGCTCTGCGTAGCCACTTGGCCGATGTCCTTGGTGGATATTTTACGAAGGAAGATCCCAGAGTATCTCAGCTTTTTGGCGGTAGTCGTGGAGATGATGAGGGAGAGCAAAGCCTGCTCATAGTATTTGACGCCCTCGGTCTGGTGCCGGAGGGGTTAAACATAGAAGTGAGAGATGGAGTAAGCATTGATCCGGCCTACGGTGTGGCCAAACCTCACAAAAAATTTGATTTCGAAGTGCTCCCTGCGGGTACGAGTTTTAATTTGCGTTTTGACCTCTTGATTCCGGAAGAAAAAGATGAATCTTCTTTACTTTCGTTATTACTAACGGCTCTTCAAGGGCTTGAAAAGGAAGAAGTTTCTCTCGGCAAGCGCCGTTCAAGGGGTTTGGGTAGGGTAAAAGTCCGGAAGTGGCAAGCTAAACGTTTCGATCTTTCCACGCAAGAAGG
>JAADCS010000145.1 GCA_013154295.1 Thermotogae bacterium | reverse complement strand
CCGACTATACCAACAAAGAGACGGGAGAGACCACTAAGGGGAAATTCATCGTCCAGCTTATGGTGGAACAGAAGTTGAAAAATGACGAAGTTCGTAAGGAGATCCTGGATATCAGTATCCCCGATGAGCTTATCCCTAAGTACCAGGGAAAAGACGGCCAGACAGTACAAATCCGCTGTAACTATATGTCCAAAGAGAAAGTGACCTTCTATGGAGTGGTTTGATGAGCAATGGAGTTCAATGATGTTTCTACTTTGACCGTGATTCTGGCCGCAATGTTTCTGATCGTTGAGTATTGGCCGGATTAGGCAAACTTTGCGAAGCAAAGGCAAACTAACCGGAGACAAGCGAAGCGCGTCAGTAGGAAACAGAGTTTAGAGAGAGACTTTGGCGAGCCTCTCTAAACCCCTATTACCCTTAGGAGGTAACAGATGAATTATAGCAAAACTGTGATAGACAAAGCCCGCCAGATCGGGGAGCTCTCCGACGCTTTCGAGGATATCCGCATTACCCTGGAAATTCTGACTTCCCTGGACACTTCGGCCTACAATAACCGCCTCTCCGTCAGTATCCAGAGAATCGTCTATAAGGCCCTGGAAGAGCTGGACGCTATCCAGTACAAGATCGAGTATGACTACACCCCCAAGGAGTAGTCATGAACCCCATATCCTCCACGATCGACAAAATTAACCAGGCATTTTACAGTTTCGGGAAAAAGAACCCACCAAGCAGGGCGAAGCGTGCCGAGATGGAGGGCGCCTCAGCGCCCGACACGCAGGCACACGCAAGCCCGCCCAGGGTGGGCGTCGCCCACCCCTTGACTATTTATAAAGAGGTTGTGTACAAAGAGAAACAACTGGCCAAAGAGTACGATAAACTCACCAACAACCTGGAAAAAGACCTCTACAAAAGACGCACCCTTGAATATCTCAAAGAGGGGAAAATCGTCTATTACGGTCTGACCCAGAAGCAGTTGGAGCTTTCGGAAAAGAAGCTGGCCCTGGGAAAGCAGTTCCTGGGAATGAGCGTCCTCTACGACAAATACACCGGAAACATGATTCCGCTTAAAGACCTGGTAATCTCCGCCAACCATAGCCCGCACCGCTACTATGCGGAGGTTCAGAACCGGGTTAATACGCTCATCGAGGATGCGGAGCTTAAGGACCTGGTCCCGGTCTTTATGACGCTAACACTACCGGGAGAGTTTCACCCCTACCGGATGAACGGAAAAAAGCTCGTGCCCAATCACCGTTTCAACGGCACGCCTCCCCGTGAGGCGGTCAAGGAGCTTACCCGGCGTTTTGCCCGTTTGAGAAATGACCGCTCCCTTCGGGACATCCCGAAAGATCAGCGTATCTATTTCCGGGTCAACGAACCCCATCAGAGCGGAACGCCCCATACCCATATCCTGCTGTTTATCCCGCCGGAGAGTGTCGGCCGGATCGTTGAAGCGTTTCATCGACTCTTTCCCGGCAAAGGCAACGATATCCAGACGGATATCTACAATCCCGTGGGATACATGATGAAATATATCCTCAAGACTTTGCCCAGGTCGGCAAAGAGCCGCCGACGGAAAAAGAGCCGCTATCTTCACGCCTGGTACTCCCATAATCGGATTACCCGTTTCAGCTCAAGCCGAACGCTTGCGCCGCTCTATCTCTACCGGCTTCTATATAAACGCTACTCCCTGCGGGCACTGACCCGGCTCTGGCGAAATCGGGATATTCGGGTCTTTCGCCCCGTTGATGACCTGGACACCATCGCCGAGATTTTCGAGGGGGATGATCTTATTTATATGCGAAACGATAATTTCACCCTGGAAAAACATCGGGGAGGTTCAACATGATTACGGAAAGCCTTTATCTCGGAACGGCAAAAATGGCCAGGCTCCTGGGCTACTCCAAAGATTACCTTCTGAGAAACCGTGGTGTACTCTTCTTTGAGGGGATTCACTACTTCCCCAAAGAGCGGCGTACCGATTGGAAGGTAACGGTCATGATCGACTGGGTGGAGAATAACCATTTGTCGTCTCAAGCACAAGAGGTGCTTGATCGGGTATCATAATAGTGCCCGTTGCCTACTTGAAAGGACAACGCATGGTAAAAATGTTCCGGCGTTACAACGGAGTGCTGTACCTGGAATATGAACTGAACGGGAAAAAAGTTCAAAAGAGTACAAAGCTCCAAGATACGCCACAAAATCGGTCTTTGATAAAGAAGGAAGTAATTCCTTCTCTTCAAAGAAAGCTGTTGCTGGGTCAAGTCGGCCGTGAAAAGCCGAAAGACTTCGCTTATTATAGTGAACTCTATTTGAAAGAGAAAACCCACCTCAAGACCTATAAACAATTCGTTCGGATGACGAATATCATCAACGAAGCGTTTGGAAAGGTCAACGTGGCTGAAATCAAACGGCCCCATGTGAAAAAGTGGGCATATGAACGACTGGAGATCAACTCTCCCAAAACGGTCAAAGAGTACCTAACCGTTATTCGAGGTATTTTGGATATAGCGATAGAGCATGAACATATCCAAAACAATGTGGCCAGGCATATCAAATTGCCTCAACACAAAAGAGCGACTATTGAGCCTTTCACTTCTTATGAAGTGACTCAGATTTTAACAAAGGCGAATAGTTGGCTTCGGCTTTATCTGGCTATTGGCTTTTATTCGGGTTTACGGACTGGTGAGATATTGGGGCTTATGCGCTCAGATATTGACCTGGAAGCCCGGGTTATTCATGTCCGGCGCAATGTCACTAAGGGAAGGATCAGCACACCTAAGACGAAAAAGAGCTTTCGGGAAGTACCAATTTTGGATGACTTACTTCCCTATTTAAGAGCTCTTCCCAAGTCGATGTGGCTTTTCCCCTCATCTGATGGACACCCGATAAAATCTTTTGGTCGATACCGCCGCCAGCAATGGCGTGATCTTTTAAATGAATGTGGCATAACTTATCGAAAGATATATGCCACCCGTCATACTTTTATAGTTTCAATGCTCAAACACAGTGATTTGAGTATCCTTGAAATTGCCCAGATCGCTGGACACTCTTCAACACAAATGATTGTCCAACATTATGGTCGATTTATCAAAGGTGAGCATTTGAAGATTGATAGAAGCATAAAGCTGTTTACTGACAAATCCGCTGACAGCTGTGCTTAATATACCAAAAAATGGGAGTTATTGAGGAAGTAACTTTTCCTCATAACCGGGCGGTCCCGGGTTCGAATCCCGGAGGACCCACCA
>JAADCS010000101.1 GCA_013154295.1 Thermotogae bacterium | reverse complement strand
AACCACCATGAAGGAACTGGCAGACAACGAGAACAGCAAAATCATCATAATGCCCTACGACCAGCAGATGCTCCCCCTGATGGTGAAGTGAGCATCTATTCTAAAACTTCCTGTCCAGTTCCTGCGATATCTCCTGCGCCATGCGATTCAAATAATCGTTTATCTCCTGATAAATATCGGCGATGCGGTCGTAGGGACAGGGCTTTTTGAATATCTTTTCGTACAGCGCTTTCCACTCCTCGAGGCTCATATCGGGCTTACCAATCTCTATGTTAATCCTGTTGCCGTCCTCGTCACAGTTTCCGGATTTGCAGATTATTATGCTCATATCAGCACACTCACCACAGCAGCAGTCAGCAGATTGGCAAGGACACCACCGAACATGGCTTTGAGGGCTATGCTGGCAATCTCGGATTTACGCTCCGGAACCAGTCCCCCGATTCCACCAATCTGAATAGCAACGGATCCGAAGTTGGCAAAACCACACAGGGCAAACGTGGCAATGTGCTCCGTCCTGGAGGAAATTGCTCCTTCCTTAATGAGCTGGGCAAGGTCCATATAGGCAACGAATTCGTTGAGAGCCACCTTGGTTCCTACCAGACTTCCGAAGATATGGGCTTCCTTCCATGGGACACCCACCAGATAACCCAGCGGGGACAGGATAACACCAAAGAATTCCCTCAATGAGCCGGGAAAACCACCCCATCCAAGGTAATGGAGAAATGCCCCATGCATCCATGCAAACAGGGCATCGAACATGGCGATGAAAGCCAGAAACACGATGAGCATTGCACCGATATTGACCGCCAGACGGACACCTTCTTCAGTTCCGTTAACAGCCGCTTCCAGAACATTATAAGCCTTCTTCATGTGGAGTTTCTGGTTGAGATGCTCCATATCCATAGCCTCCTGACCCGTCGGTGGCACCAGAATCTTGGCAATCATCAGTCCCGCAGGAGCCGAGATAATGCTGGCAATAATTAGGTCCGTCGCAGGAATTCCCATCTGTATATAGGCAGCCAGAACCGCTCCCGCTATAGTGACGAAACCGCCCACCATCATGGCAAAGATTTCGGAATGGGTTGCCGAATTGAGATAGGGTCTAACTGTCAGAACCGCTTCCGTTTGCCCGAAGAAGACATTGGCAGCGGCGGCGAGGGATTCCGTCGGGGAAGTCTTAAGGGTCCTGTTCATGAGCCACGCAAGACCATAAACCACTTTCTGCATTATTCCATAGTAGTAGAGAACAGCCATGAATGCCGAGAAGAATACGATGGTGGGGAGAACCATGAATGCGAAGATGAATCCGGATTTATTCTGGTCCACGAGGTCTCCGAAGACGAATCGGGCTCCATCCATGGAGAATGCGAGGAAGTTTCTTATCTGGGCTCCCAGCCAATCGAAGAAGTGCACCACTCCCGGCACGTTGAAAGCGAGGAAGGCAAAGGAAAACTGGAGTATTAAGCCCCACACCACGATGCGTACCGGGAACTTCTTTTTATTCTCGGAAAGGAGCCATGCAAAGAATAGAATTACCGCTATACCCACAAGGGCACTGAGACGATAAATCCAATCACTCATCCCTCACATACTCCGCTTTTACGACCGTCTTGATTCCACCTCTGGGCGTGAAATTGCCAATGACCGTCATTCGCTTGGGTTTAACCACAGCCACAAGGTCCTCCAGAATCTTATTCACCAGAGATTCGTAGAAGATGCCCACCTGTCTGTACTGGAGGAAGTAGTACTTGAGAGATTTGAGCTCCACAATCAGTTCATCCGGAACGTATCTGATTATAATCGTGGCAAAATCCGGCAATCCGGTCATGGGACATAGGGATGTAAATTCCGGCTGGATTATCTCCACTTCGATATCCCTCTTTCCCGCATATTCATATGGAACAGCCAGCAAAACATTCCTGTCCACCACATCCGGACTCTGCCTTATACTCCTGAGCTTCTCCCTGATTTCCCTTTCTATCTTCTCGAACTCCTCTATCGAGCGAGCCATAAGACCCAAATATTAAAGGGATTGAGCCCGATTTTTGACGAATTTACATCCCGCCCATCACAGGGTGAGAAATATAGTTCCACTTTAAAATTTCCAGCACGATGAACACCCCGGGGCGCAAGTTGTTCCATGCTCTTTCCGCTATTTTCCTGATTCCAGTTTTCCTGCTCCCGGACCCCACGAGAAAAATATTTTTCATCGGCGTATTTCTCATCGTTCTGGCAATCGATACACTAAGACTCACCAATAAAGACTTCCGAAAAGTATTCCTGCTATTCTTCAGGGACATACTCAAGGACCAAGAGCACAGAACCTATTCCGGAGCCACGTTCCTCTTCTTTTCCTTTATGATTCTCAACGTATTCTTTAGCAAAGAAATAGCCGCTTTTTCCATGCTATTGCTTACCATCAGCGACCCTCTCGCCGCCATATTTGGTAGGTACCTCAAGCCCAGAATCAGGATTGCAGGCGACAAAACGCTCTGGGGTCTGTTAGGCTTTATAATAGGGGGGATAGTGGTGAGTATCTTCTTCCACAACATTCAATGGAAATCGAAACTTATAGCCATCCTTGTGGGGGCATTTATCGAGCTATTCTCCAGGGGGATAGACGACAACCTTCTCATTCCGGTTGGATGTGCCCTCGCGCTTCAATTAACCAAAGGAGGTGAATTATGAGGAGATGGATTATAATCGGTTCTCTTCTTGCAGTGGCGGGATGTACAGGGGGGAAAGGGCTGAAAGTTTTATCAGATAAGCAGTTCATAGAAGCCCAGAATCTGGAAATGCGTCAGGAAATCGACAGGGCTTACTCCACATACCTCCTCCTCTCCAAAAAATACAGCGGTTCCGACAAAGCATTTGCCCTCACCAACGCTGCCGATGTGGTTTTCTTCTATTTCTATCCTGACAGCAACGAAAGGGCTCTCAACCTCGAGGAAGAGGCATACAAGCTGGACGAAAAGGGTGATTATCTTTACAGGCTCGGTGTATTCGCCGAAGCCGCCGGTAATACGGAGAAAGCAGCCGAATATTATGAAAAGTACGTCCTTCAATATCCGGAAGGCGAGTACGTTCAGCAGGCGATGGACGCCGTTGAGAGAATCTTCCCCCTGAACTTCAAGGAAGGCGATGCCGCAGTATTCGATGGGGGAAGGGTGACCCTGATGGAGCTGGAAAAGGAAATCGAAGCCACTCCCGTATTCCTGAGGGGCAAATATCAAACTCCTGAAGGTAAAAAAGAGCTC
>JAADCS010000127.1 GCA_013154295.1 Thermotogae bacterium | reverse complement strand
AGCAGGTGGTTCCAAAGGGGCTTCATGGCCGAGTGGTGGGGTATGTGGCAAAATACGCATATTTCCGTCTCTTCCGTTGCCTTTATGGGACCCGGTCCGCTTACCGAGAGGTTGTGGGGAGAGTTTACGATGCTCCCCAGTGCCACGCCTACCAACAGTAAAAAGCCGAGCGCCCGCATCTTACTTACCTCCCAGATACCTGAGCACCACTATACGGGCGTTGTAGGAGTCAGCTACATAAATATGGTCTCCTCTTATGAACAAGTCCATAGGGAGGGCAAACTCCCCTTCCCCTTTCCCGAACCTACCTATCACCAGTAGTAGCTCCCCCTTCTGGTCGAAGACTTGAATAACCGAGAAGAGGGTGTCGCTTACGTAAATGTGGCCGTCGCGGTCTACCGCTATGCCCCTCGGATTGGCGAAGGTACCTATGGCGTTCCCCCTCTCTCCGAAGGAAAAGACCAGCTTACCCTCCGGACTGAACTTTCTTACCTTTGCGTTGAGGGAGTCGGAGAGGTATAGGTATCCTTCTTTGTCCAGCTCGCAGTAAGTAGGCCTTGCCAGATTTTCCCCGAAGGAAAAGAGGAGATTACCCCTATCCGGGTCGAAGACGAAAACCTTACCTTTAAGAGTGTCCACCACATAAAGGCGTCTTCTCTTTTCGTCGAGGGCAAGACCGACCGGTCTCTCGAGCGTCCCCTCGCCGACTTTTCCTACCGTCTTGGCCTTTTTTAGGGAGACGACGAAGACCTTTCCGAGGACGGAGTCGCTTACGAAGAGCTTGTCTTTATACCTTACGACGTCCACGGGGGAGGGAAAACCGTAAACCACCTTGTACTTTTTCTCTTTTAAGTAGAAAACGAGAAGGCCTTTCAGGCCTTGGTCTGCCACCGCCAGCACTTCCTCGTCCGCGTAAACGCCCGCGGGCTTTATGATGCGCTCCTCCGTCTCCTCGCCGAAGAGAAAGCTCTTTATCTTCGCCCACAGGCTTTTTTCTATGCCGAGGTCTTTGGGCGTCTCTATAACTCTCACCCACTCTATGCGGGCTTTTTCGGGAGGAGGCGGCCAAACCACCTTACTCCACAAGAAAGAGACCGCCAGTAGTAGTACTAAAAACCTCATTTTTCTACCCGCACCTCTATGAGCTTGCCCGTGTCCTTGCCGAAGTATTGCATGAGGACTTCCACCAGCAAGTCCGCAACGCTCCTAAAGTCGGGCTTGTCGCTCTCCACGTAAGCCTCGCCAGCCCAAACAATCTCGTCCCCCTTCTTAAGGGCTAAGGTAAGGTAGTGAACGTAGAAGGTGGCAACGTCGGTGTAGTAAACGGGTACGGAAGGAGTAATGACCGTGTAGTATTCGGGCACCACCACGCCGTCCTTTACGGAGTGAACCACGAAGGTGTAGGTCTCCCCCGGCAGGTAAGTAATGCGCGGAACGTACATTTGCTCCGGAACGGTTCCGTAGTCGTAAGTAAGGACGAACTCCTTACACTCCTTCACCACCTTTATGCCTTTTTTGAGGAGGGCGCGCTTTAGCTTTTCCTCCAAGAGCTTGTCGAGGAGGGGGTTCTTCTTGGTCTCCTTCTTCAGGCAGACCTCTTTAACCCCCTCCGCCGTACCTATGGTGCTCACCCGCACCTTGGGGGCACAGCCCGTAAAGAAGCTAGAAATAACGAGTAAGCCTAATACCAGCCACGAGCCTATTCCTCGTGTAATTTGTCTCATTTTCAAACACCTCTTTAGTGTATTTAAAGTCAAAGGTTACTAAAGTTTTCCTTATCCGATAGTTGGCCTTCATAGAAGCTCTAAGGGTCAGCGTATTGTTATAGTAAGAATCCCTGTAAGCTTCTGCTTCAAAAGTGATGTTGAGCCTGCGGGTTACAGGCCACATGCCTCTTGCTTTTACGAAGGGCTTTAAACTTTTCGCGTCGGTGTTCACCATTTTCCAGTAATCTACGCCTACTTGGGAGTTTATAAAGAGAGACCTAAAAACTCTGAACTTGTAAGTAAGTGAGTTAGAGGTTCTAAAAATTCTGTAGTCATAGTCGTTTTCCTGTGAAACGTTGTGAGAGTAGCTGAAGGTGTGAAAGAAAGAAAGTGAGCGGGTAAGTGATATGTTAAGAGTCTCGGTAAAGCGTGCGTTGGTGGTGGCTTGAGAGCCGTCCAAAAAGAGCTGGTTTATGCCGACGCCGGTAGTAAAGGTGGCCTTCCAAGAGGGAATAAGCTTACTGAGGTGACCGTTCAAGTTAAGGCCGTAGTAGGTTTTGTCTTCCCCGCCGAAGAAGCGGTTAATGCTGGAGGAGAAAGAAAAGCCCGCCGAGAGGGTCTCCGAGAAGGTTTTGTGATAACCCGCACCGCCCGAAAAGTTGATAGAGATGGTATCTTCCAGCGAATAGAATCCCGCACTTTGAAAGAGACTCCAGTTGTCGTTTAACCTGTAATTAAGGTTCTCTCTGACGGAGTAATAGTTGGTGTTGGTATTACCTCTCGTAAAGGAAACGAAGGAGGAAAGGCCTAAGTTAAACTTTCTGCTCGGTCTGTAGCCGTAACTTACCGTCTGAGTAAAGGTGTCGAGATTGGCTAAGGAGGAAGAGTAGTAGGAGGTTCTGGCTCCTAAGTTCCAAGTATCCCTTATAAGGTGGGCGGAAAGGTTAATCCGCCTTATGGTGTCGTCGTAGTTGTAATAAGGGGAGTTGTTGGAAATGTCTGTCTGCGAAGCGGAAAAGGAAAACCTCTTGTCGTCTCTCGTATAACTGGTATTTATTCCGAAGGAAGTAGACTTATTGGTGTAGTCTAAAAAGTCGTAAGTGGAGTCTACGGTATTTCTGTCAAAGTATGCGGTGATGTACCAGTTTTTTTTGAGCAGGTAAGAGGTATTTATCCTGAAAAAGTTTATGGTGGTGTCTATCTCCTGTTCCCTGTAGCCCCCTACCAGTCTGGAGACGGTGTATTTCCTTCCTAAAGAGATGTTAAAGGGATAGCGGGTTCCGCGGAGAAAGTTCAGCCTAAGCGTGTAGCCGAGGCCTCTGAAGCGGTTGGTGGTGGAGGAACTGTTTCCTTCGTACTTAGACCTGTCAAGACGAAAGTCCGTCTTTATGTCAAAAGAGAGGAGGCGGGGGTGATAGATAAAGCCGTCGTAGCCTATCTGGTAGCTTTGGGAAAAGATGCTCCGCTTTATATCTAAGTCCAGTCCGTTTTTGTAGAGCCAGCGGTCGTAAGTATAACCAAGCTCTATTTTTCCGTAAAAGCCCTTCCCCTTTCCGAGAATGG
>JAADCS010000062.1 GCA_013154295.1 Thermotogae bacterium | reverse complement strand
AAGAAGGTCATAAACATCGTCAAACAAACCTAAGAGCAGGTCCCTATCCTTGCCTATGCGGGAGACTCTCTTGAGATAATGATCGTACATCTCTACCTTTTTGTTTGAGCCAACTCCAATCGCTCCTGCGGTGTCTCTAAGGCGTGGCCACGTGCGAATTCTAAGGTCGCACTATCCCCTACCAAACCACCTCAAAAACTTTTTCATATCTTTATTTACTTATCGGTACTATATCAAAATTTTGGCACATATCGTCCAACATGCTGATTTCTTAAGAACCGAAGACGGCTATACGGAAAAATTTGCTTACGCGGTAGGTGAGGCAAGAATTACAGGGTTAAAATAAACGCATGCGTAATATCGGAGAAGTTCTCAAGTTCAGACGTGAGGGTGATGTAGGTATAGTAAGATTCATCGGTGAGGTAGATACAGCGATGCGTGAGCCTATAATTGTCTTCTTTGATGATAAGATAGCTGATGGGGTTACCACTTTCGTTATAGATCTTTCCGAGACCGATTATATCTCCTCCGCTATATGGGGTGCCCTTATCACCATCCTCAAACATGTGCGCGATAAAGGGGGAGATATTCTAATGTGTTCTCCTAAGGGTCAAGTACTCAAGATTTATAACGTTATGGCTTTTGATAAAGTTTTCAAAACCTTTCCGAGCGTCTATGATGCCTTAAACTACCTAAGGAGGAATGCGTAGTTGTACGAAATAAACTACGCACTTTATCGCATATTCACCTTCCTTTATGGAATGTGTCTCATAAAGAACGGTCGCAAGTTAGGGTGCCGCAGATTTGAAAGAGTAGCCCAAAATCTCCTTCACCTTGAGGAGAATATACTTTCCGTTTACGAATGGGAAGGTGAGATAGGTATAGCCAAAGTACTCGGACTACTGCGCGGGGGGAAACCTATAGTGCGCATGATTGTGGAGTTTATAACACAAGGTTCCCTTCGCGAGTATGAGGAAGGTAGAAGGATGTACGGTGAGGCCGTAGAGTTTCCAAGGGTCAGGGGCATAGGTCCCAAAACGGCTTCTCTCTTGGTCGCAAAAGGAATACGGACCTTCGAAGAACTGCTGAAGTTCCTTGAAAGGGAGGAAGCTCGAAGTATTTTCAAACGGCCGGAAGAAGTTTTAAAGAACGTGAAGTTTTACCTGTCACAGAGAAAGCTTATCCTGGCCCCGGAACTTCGAGCCTTGAGCGAAGCGTTTTGTAAACTTTACCCTTCGGCTGTCCCCGTTGGTCCCTATCGGCGCGGTGAACCTTTCGCTTTGGCCCTGGAGTTCGCGCTGTCGGAAGAAGACGCCTTCTCGTTGATAGTGTCCGGCCGATATGAGGAGGATGCTTGGTTATGGGGAGGGTTTAGAATTCCTTTAAAGATACACCCGTTTTTGCCCAAGAACAGAGGACGGGTAATTCTAGAGGCCACAGGGCCCCAACAACATCTTCAAGCTCTAAGGAGTATAGGAAGCATAGGAGATGCACACGATGAGGAGGAAATTTACCGCTCACTCGATCTCCCTTATATCCATCCCTTTCAGAGATACGATGGTGAGGAGGTGAAATTGGCCCTAAAAGGTAAGCTACCTAAACCGATCCTCCCGGAGAATTTACTAGGAGATCTACACGTGCACACCACCTATTCGGATGGAAGTATGACACCGGAGGAGGTGATTCAGAGAAGCATAAGGTTAGGCTATTCCGTAGTAGCCTTAACCGACCACTCACCATCCACTGGTTCCGGTCTTAACGAGATACGCCTTAGGGAGAAGTACTTCCATGTTCTTCGTCTGCGAGAGAAATATCCGTACATAGAGATCCTATTTGGCGCGGAGGTTGATATACTGCCAGACGGCTCGTTAGATTATCCGGATGAAGTTTTGGAAAAGCTGGATTTCGTTATAGCAACCATACACAACTGGAAAGATGGCGAGGATCAGACCGATAGACTTCTAAAAGCTCTGGAAAACCCCTATGTATATGCTTTGGGTCATCCGACGGGAAGAGTTTTAAAGAAGAGACCCCCCTATGAGGTGGATATGGATAGGATACTCAAGAGAGCTGAAGAGTTGGGTAAATTGATCGAGATAAACGCCAACCCTAAACGGGTCGATCCGGAAGCTCCCTATCTTTTCGGTTATAAAGGGATGGTTTCCATAGGCACGGATGCCCATAAACCGTGGGATATGCTCTATGCGTGGCTGGGATGCGCCCAGGCGAGCCGTAGCCGTATACCATCTAAAAGGATATTCAACGGTGGTATAGAATAGGAAAACTTATCCGGTTTAGAATACAAAGTTTGAAAGGTTTAAAAAGAGAGTTGAAACTGTTCCTACTGGCGGGAGTGAGCAGCTTGATCTTGAGCGCTCTCCTCTTTTTAGTTTTGGTGGTCGTGTTGGTTATGAACTCTAGCGATTTACCAGATATAGAACGCATAGAGGCCTTCAAACCTCCACAGGCCACGACGCTATACGACCGTCACGGCAAAGTTATATACCAGTTTTACGAGGAGAGACGAGAGTACGTACCTCTATCGAGGATCTCCCCCAATGTACGCAAAGCTTTCATAGCCCTCGAAGATAAGCGATTCTACAAACACTGGGGCGTTGATCTAAAACGGACCTTAAAAGCGTTACTTGTAAACCTTGTATCCTTAAAAGTTCGGCAGGGAGGTTCCACTATAACCCAACAGTTGGCGAGAAACATGTTTCTCACCCATGAGCGTACCTTAAAGCGCAAGCTCCAGGAGCTGGCTTTAGCTCTCAAGCTTGAATCTACCTTCACGAAAGATGAGATTTTGGAAAGATACCTAAACCAGATATACTTCGGCGAAGGGGTCTATGGCGTACAATCCGCAGCCAAATTCTATTTCGGTAAGGAGGCAAAAGATTTGGACGTCAACGAGTCGGCTCTTCTGGCTGGTATACCTAAGAACCCGAGCCGTTTCTCCCCCTACAGGCATCCCGAACAGGCCGATAAACGACGTAAAATCGTTCTCTGGAGAATGTACAAGGAAGGCTATCTCACTAAAAGGGAATATGATAGTTTGAAAAATACTCCGGTTAAGCTTCAACCTCGCCCCAAAACCACCTTCGGTGGTGATGCCCCCTATTTTGCGGAGTTGGTGCGGCAATACATCATTGAAAAGTACGGTGAAAACTTTCTCTATCGCGGAGGAGGCAAGATATACACCACGCTGGATCTGGAACTCCAGAGAATGGCCATAGGAGTGGTACGCACCTCTTTGAACAACTACGAAAAGAAATGGAAACGTTTTTTGAAACCCACCTATTCGGAGTATAAGGAGGGCAAACCCAAGTATCTTCAGGCAGCTCTGATAGCTTTAGACACCATCGGAGGTATACTCGCTTACGTTGGTGGAAGGGACTTTCAACATTCGCAGTTCGATAGGGTCCGTTTAGCCAAAAGGCAACCCGGTTCGGCCTTCAAAATCTTCGTATACACTGCCGCTTTCTCTCGCGGATGGTCTCCCGGAGACACCATAAGGGATGAACCCGTGGAATTTATGGACGATATGGGGCGTCTGTGGACACCTCGTAACTACGACAACAAATACGAAGGTCTGATAACTTTAAGGAGAGCCTTAGCACTTTCTAAAAACGTGCCCGCCGTTAAACTCACTATGGATGTGGGGCCTTGGTACGTGTCAGATATAGCCCGCAAGATGGGCATAACCACTCCAGTACCTCCTTTCCCCTCCATGGCCCTAGGAGGGATTGAGGTAACACTGTGGGATATGGCACGAGCCGTTTCCACCCTCATGAACTCCGGTCGTAGACCTAACGTTTACTTCATACGAAAAGTTGAAGATGCCTTTGGAAACGTCTTGGAGGAGAACGACCCCGTCCTCGTTCAAGTGCTGGACCCCAACGTGGCTCGCATGACGACCTACGCTCTGACTTACGTGATATGTTGTGGGACGGCTTCCAACGCTCGTCTCTACGGTTGGAGAAACGAAGTGATCCAGGGGGCAGGTAAGACGGGTACGACCGATAACTACAGAGATACATGGTTCGTTGGATTCTCTCCCTACATGGCAACGGCTGTGTGGGTGGGGTACGACTCCTTGAGAGTGATATTCCCAGGAGCCACGGGGTCGGAACTGGCTGTACCCATTTGGGCGAAGTTCATGGCTCAAGCCCATAAAGATCTAAAACCACGTCGGTTCTCTTTGGAGGGACCCTTTGAGTACGCCACTCTATGCAAAGAAAGCTTACTCTTGGCAAGACCTTCCTGTCCTGAAAAGACCACCGAACTTTTCTGGGCCGGTAAGGTTCCCCAAGACAGCTGCCCCATCCACACCTCGGATTACACACCTTTGGGGGAGTAGCTACATCCCAATTAGAAGGTTTATAAGACCCACCAGTGCGCCTATGGGTATACCCATGTACTCCACGAAGCGGAACTCCCGTTTCATGAACCCTAAGATCAAATCCTCCATCTCCTCCACCGAGTAAGACTCTACCTTCTCAACGACGATACCCTTAACATCAACGTGGCTTACCAACTCCTCTATCAGGTCAAATATCAAAGGCCAAATCCCCTCAACCAGATCTTCCAAAAGGATCTTTAGCCTTTCAGTTCCTATCATCCCTGCTAAAGTTGCAGGTGACATGTTACCCAAAGCTTCCAAGATCTCATCCAGTAATTTTAAGCTCCCTTTTGAGACGAGAAACTTTCTTGGATCAACCTTTATCGTCTTGGTTAGATCTTTAAAAAGATCGAGCAAAGCTTCGGGTGGCACGAGTTCCCGCAGGGGACGTGACAGATACCCTCTAAGAATCCCCCTAACACGAGAACGCAAAGCATAATCCTCCGCATACACCTTAGGAAGGGTAACTATAACCTCGCTTAATTTTTTACGTAAATAACCTGATCCTACCACGCTCAAGAATAGACCTTCTAATGTACCTCTCTGGCTTTGTCGTAAGGTTTTCTCTATTAAAATGCTCAATATCTCTGCAGTTTCTCTATTTTTCAGCAATTTAAGTGCACCTTCTAAAAGTTTCTCTGCAACATCTACCGATCTCTCCGATAAATTCAAAGGGGTAACATCGTTTATACGATCGTACAGACTGTGCACCACACCCTCTATAGTTTCCTCCAAAAAGGTATCTATACCGTCAGCTAACGCCTCTGGGAGGTGATTTACATTGTTCAGATAGAATTCCACGATCATACGTTTAAACTCATCGTAATCCAAAAGATCCTTGAACTTTCTGTTATCTTTAAGGAGAGAGAGAAGCCAAAGCACTATACCTTCTTTAATCTGTTCTTCCTTGCGTCTCAAAAGATTCGCTATAGAGTCAGGATTTATCAACTCTCTCTCTATCACCTCCCCCAAACGTCGGGCCAGTTCCCTTTTGCTCCGTGGTACTATACCTTGGTAACCCAACACGGGACGCTTAGGGTTGAAGATCATCCAAACGGCTAAAACGTTGGTCACATATCCTATGGTAGCTCCCACCAAAGGTGGGACCAGCAGGCGAAGGGGGGGAAGAATCCCTCCCAGAGTTATACAGAACAACAGGAAACCTAAAAGTAAGAAAATCACCGGATCCCTATAAAAACGCTCCATGTTTAGATGTCAGGCATGTGAGGAAACACATTCCGTATCTCCTGCCAATTCTCTACGAACCATTTGGAGGTCCTCCTCATTCCTTCTTCAAGTGAGAGTTCGGGTTCCCACCCAAGTATCCTTCTGGCTTTATCCACATTGGCCTTGGTTATAGGTAAATCCGCCTTATTGAACTCAAAACGTCTTATCCGTATGCTCCTTCCGGTAAACTTCTCTATAAGTTCCGTGATGTAGGATAGGGGATGGTCGTTGGGGTTACCCACATTTACTATTTCGTAACCACGGACCTTCTCGTAGGCCAAAACCGTGGCCTTCACAACGTCGTCGACGTAGGTAAAGCTTCTCCTCTGGGTGCCATCACCATACAGGGGAAACTCCTCTCCCGACATAGCAGCATACAAGAGCTTGAAGACGCTCATATCTGGCCTGCCAAACGGGCCATATACCGTAAAATACCTAAGGATAAACGCTTCTATCCCGTATAGGTGATGATATGTGTATAGGAGATTCTCCGCCGCCTTCTTGCTCACAGCGTAGGGGGATATGGGGCTGTCTACTTTCATGTCCTCTACGAAGGGGGCCGGATGGCCGGCATATATGGAAGAAGTTGAAGCCATGACTATTCGCTTTATGCCAATTCTTAGCATACCTTCCAATAGCCTCAAGGTCCCCACCGTATTGACCCAGATGTAGGCCTGTGGATCCCGTATGCTCGCCCTCACCCCCGCTTTAGCTCCCACATGTATAACCCCCTCTACACCCCTTAAGAGTCTATCCACGTCCTCCTGAAGAGTGAAATCCCCTCTTATAAAGGTGAATTTGGGATCTTCTTCTAACTTTTTTAACCGCATCAACTTGTAATCGGGTGGGTAGTAAGGATCCAAATTATCCATACCGACGACCTCGTACCCTCTACGGAGCATGAGATTCGCTACAGCCGAACCGATGAATCCCCCAACTCCGGTTATAGCAACCTTCATAATGAGTGGTTATTATAGTTCCGAGGAGAGAGGAAACGATACCTATTTCTCCCACCAGTCCTTTGCAAAACGGCTATTACGTTGTGCTTTCCCGCTGAAGTTTCCCACGTTAGTTGCGGCTTTATCTCTCTATGTCGAAAATCCACCACAGCTCCACCATTCGATATCGCTGAGTTAAACAACCCCACAGTTGTAAGGAATTAGATATTTCACAAAATTGTGTCCTTCACATGAGTGATTAAAGGCCCTGGACAGTGTAAGGATTTGCAGCACAGGAGGATGATACCTCCGCTCATCCCGGTCATCATTGGTTTTATGTCCCGGAGAAACAGGAAAAAGAGAGGACACTATATAGGTTTCACTGTGAGGCTAAATAGCCTCCAAGTGAAACCACAAACCGGAGTGATGTTTTTTGGAACCTGAAACGAGGCAAAAAGATTTTTAGGGAATTTTATGCTTCCTTAAAAGGGGTAAAAGAGTATAACGGCAAAGCCTGAAAAGGTGTCCACATGATCCTCTTTTCGGTTGTATAATAAAACGATGCTTTTGTTCATCTCTCAAATTACGCTACCCAACTGGGATGCGGTTTTGACCAAAGACCGGAAAAAGGCCGTGGTGAGGATTCTGGCCTTCGGTCTTCCAAAGCTGAGGTCCATGGGCGATATAGTGGCCGACTGGAACGTCTCCTTGGGCAGCGGTTTCTTCATAGACTCCACCGGTACCATAATAACCAACAGCCACGTGATAAGGGAAGCAAAAGTTATAGCGATTCTACTTAGTGATGCCAGGACTGGAAACTTCAGGGAACTGATGGAGAGTCTATACTTCGCCGAACTTCTATACGACGACCCGGATAACGACATAGCGATCCTCAAGGTGATAGGGGAAAACTTTAAATATCTTAAGTTCTCCGACAGGAAGTATCTAAGACAGGGAGAACCCGTGGCGGCCTTGGGTTTTCCGGGGACCTCCTATCATGATAACAAACTTAAGGTGGTTTTCGGATTCATAGCTTCCGATAAGGATGATAATCCCATACTGCTCAACATGAGCGTAAATCCTGGGAACTCTGGGGGGCCTCTAATAGACGGTAAGGGAGAGGTGATCGGCGTGGTGTTCGCCAAAGAGGGAGAAGGTAGGGAAGGGTTGGCTTATGCCATACCCATACCGGTGGTCAAAAAAGTTCTACGGAACATTGAACTTAGGAATATAACTAAAGGTCACTACGCTGGTACTGACATGTATGAGGCTTATGAAGAGTTAGGCAGGGGTCTCATGAAGGCTCTGATATTTGAGGATTATGAGGCCGCAGTAGATCACGCCCAAAAGGCCATAGAACTTGACCCCGATTATGCCGAAGGGCATTTCTTCTATGGATTTTTAGCGTACAAGTACAAAGCTTACGAGATAGCCAACCGTGAGTATAAGACCGCTTACAAACTCAAACCCTCCCTCTTCGATGATAACTACAACAAGGAAACAGTTGAAAAGCTCTTAAATCCCGACTCCACCGAAGAAGAGGGAGAGGAAGAGACGGTTTCGGAAGCTTCATCCGGAAGTACCTCTACATCTACGGATACCTCTTCCACCTCTACCATTAGCGTCTCTATAGATGTTCCACCCCGTCGATCCAAAAACCCTTTTAAACGTATCACTTCATGGCAGGTAGGCATATACTTTTTGCGGGGTAACCCTGACGATCTCATAAACGGTCAGAACAACCTCCCCTCGGAGGACCGCTTTGAACTTTTCCTTACGTTACATACCGACCTGTGGAACACCTCTTTCTATCTGGTCAAAAATGCGGGATGGGGCTTCGGTGTAGGCGCTCCCTTTGCCTACGTCCTTCTCTTCAACGGGGGCTATGAGCTTTTGAGGTTTGAGGGGATATTCAACCGCCGAAATCTGCGTTTCACCTTGGGGCCCCAACTTTTAAGGGAAGACGGACATTATCCTCTGTCTCTTCGTACCTCGTTAGCCTACAGGTATTCGAATACCCCCTGGACCCTTTGGGTTGCCATAGACAGGATGAAGTTTCAAGAGATTGGACGGGCCTTATCCTCCAAAAACAAGGAAGAACGCCATATCCATTCGGTACTATCCTTGGGCTTGGGATTGTGGTTTTAGTCCCTGAATCTTAGTTTCACCCGCTGACCATCTTTCAAAGATGCAGCACCGAAGACTACAACGGTATCGCCGAACTCTAATCCTTTGAGTATCTCAACTTTAGTACTCGTCCTAAGACCCAACTTGACCGGTACGTACCTGGCCACTCCCCCTTTGATTACAAAAACCCCCTTCTTTACACCACCGACGAGGGCGGAGATGGGCAAAACTCTGGTTGAATCCTTCCTTGCAACCACCACATCAACATCTACGCTTTGTCCGGGCAGATAATTCCCTGAAACATAACCCTCCAACCGGAGCATATGGGTCCTTTGATCCAAAGCTGGCGGTATGGAGGCTATTTTCACCCTCCTGCCATCCATGGTTAGGATCGGCCTCTTGCGAACGTTCTCCGCATAGACTTCCGGTATACCTACACTAACCTTGAACCGCCGGGTAGAGATTATTCTCATGATAGGCTTGTCCTTACCCACACTGGTACCCATATCCTTAACCAAAAGTTGAACGTAACCGGAAGCGGGAGCTATCACGGTCATAGGGGGAATATCGTATCCAGGAGCTGAACGATCTAACAGGGCGACGATCTCACCCTTTTTAACATACTGGCCATCTTTAACTTTCAGCTTGAAGAGTTTGCCCGGCGCATCCGGAAAGACTAGAACCTCGTTCTCTCCGCGCAGGTCACCTATCAGGGTGATCTTTCTTTCTATGGTAGATGGTTTCAAAACGGTAACCTCCACGGTTCTTAACATCTCTTCTGCTACTACGGTTTCCGTCTTATCATTTTGGGAGCATCCCAGAATTAGGATACCAAAAATGGGGACGTATCTGCGGAGCATAAGTAAAATATTATACGGTGGATTTGAACGACCGTTCAAAAACTCATCCGAGGAGCAACCATACGAGAAAGGATGATACAACTCCAAGGCTTAGGTTTTCCCAAGGTACCCCGAATGCTTCTACCAAACCTACGACGACTCCGACCAAGAGAATGGAGAGCAGATCCAATTGGGAAGATATTGCTACCAAAAAAGCCCAGAAGGGAAAGGCTAGAAAACCCACGATCGTCTTTGAGTTGGGAAGACGTGGTCCTCCCAAAAGCTTGCCGAATAACGAAGCCAAAGCATCTCCTACTATGGATATAGCCAAGCCGATAACGGCCCATCCACCGAAAAAACTCAAAGATATGGCAATCCCCAAAACCATGAGGGAGGCATCGCTTAGTTCTCTGCGTTCCCGCTCACGCATAAAGGTGCCGGTTATGCTCTCCAGCTTAAGGAAGAAAGCGAACCAACCCGGAGATACCAATCTCAAAGCGTCCAGCGATATTATAACAGAGGCTGCCAACCATGGACTTAAAGGGTCGTTCAAAAGGAACAGTAGGACACCGTAAAAGAATGCGGTCAGATGGAAGGATTTTCTGAAAAACTCTCCCTTCAGGGCTTGAAGCCCACCAGGTAAGTCACCAGACTGTCGGATGAAGTTATGGCCACGTTTTTGACCGGGCCAACTCCGCTTTTCCACCATATACGTAGGAGGGTTATTTCCACCCCTAAATTGCACACCCCTCCCTTGATGAAGTAATCCACCCTAATAGATTTTTCGTACCTTTTTTCTCCTTTGAAGCGATCCGTTTGGGCTAGATATGTTATATCCTCGTAACCTTGAGCCTTACCCCATATGTCTAACGTGAGGGAACAGGTGTCGTTCCCGATGATGATTCTCCCCTTACTACTGGTCATAATCCACTCTATACCCGGACGTACGTAAAGGGGTATCCAAGTGACCAGAACGCTATCTTCATCGTATTCAAAGTAGATGGTTTGGCTACCGTAGGGGACGCTGTCAGGGAACAGACCGGCGGTGGGGAGCCATTCCTTAAGAGCACTGGTATGGAAGAACACCGTGTTGGTATCCACTATCAAGCCGGCATAAGAACTTTCGTGCTGTTTTCTAACCTTCCATGCCTTAACTTTTTCACCATCCGGAGCTGTTATAAGTGTTTCCTTAAGCGTCACTATGGAATCCAAGGGGATAGGGAGGGAGTCGGGGTAGTCCGGAGGCACATCCTCTTCGTAATACCAAACGACTCCCTCACCTATGGGATACACGAAAAATCCCTCAGGAAGGCCCCTGTACCTACATCCAAACAGGATGATAAAGGCAACCGGGAGCCATCTAATCTTCATGGTTAATGATGATGTTCTCCTTCTTCATGGGGATGTCCGTGTTCGAGCTCTTCGGGAGTAGCATCGCGCACCGAGAGCAGCTCTATCTCAAATACCAGATCCTTGCCAGCTAAGGGATGGTTGAGATCTATAACCACCTCCTTTTCGTTAGCAGAGAGTATGACCATGCGTATCGGCCCATCGGCTGTATCTACCTGGAGAACCATTCCCTCCTTTAAGTCCATGTTACCGAAGACGTGCCTTGGAACGACCTGTATGAGATTATCATCCCTGTGACCGTAGGCTTCTTCGGCCGTGAGATCTATGGTTCTCTTCTCTCCACTCTCCATTCCTATCATTCTTTCCTCCAGAGTGGGGATTATCTGATCACCACCTACCAAGATGGTAAGCGGCTCACCCTCTTGTTTGCTGCTTTCTATAACCTCCCCTGTCGCCTTATCCTTTAAGGTGTAGTGGAAGGTTATAACTTTTCCCTTTTCTACCTTCATGAGCGTTCGGTATTATACGCCAGTTTTATGATCGTGGGCATCTTTAAAATAGAGCGATGCTCTCTTTTCATATGTTCTCCGGTGGTTTTATTTCCGTTTCCCTTGATACGGCCAACTTCCACGTTGAACCCGCCCTCTTTTTCGGCTGGGCTGGAAGTGAGGTGAGAGCCTTCTATAACGATTATCTACGTCTCGATTTTCGCTCTTTGTACGTTGATTTCGGTGGTGAGTCGTGTGATCTAACCCTCGGTAGGTTTTTACCTAGCGATACCGGTGCCTTGATGTTGGAAGTTAGGGAAACGGGATATGATGGTTTTAAACTGAACTGTGGTTTAGGTCCCGCATTCTACACTTTCACCTTTCTTAAGGGCAGGAGTTGGCAGGCGGATGGAAAATACTATTTCAATCCAGAGGGGATTTGGATAAACGAAGGTGACTTGGTAGATCGTTATCTCCTCCTTAGAAAAATCTCTTACGGTCCATTCTACATGGCCGAGATAACAGTTCTCGCTACCTTGAAAGGATACTTCCCGGATATTTCCGCCCTCAACCCCCTCCTATCGGGTTATCTCTACCAGTGGTTGAAAGGGAAGGAGGTCAACGTTCTGTGGGAAATAGGTTTTAGATGGAGAGAACATGTACTACGGTTCGTGGTGGATGACTTTCCCTATCTACCTTCGTGGTTCTCTATCGTGCCTCCAACCGTAGGGGTAAGGGGGTCGGGTAGATTCGGCTACGTGGCGTATGATGTGCTATGGATCTCGGCCTTTACCTACGCGAACCGCCGCCCGTGGGATGCCCTGTTTGAGGCGATAAACTTCTCCGGTGACTACGCGCACGTTTCACTGGAATGGAGCTCCCCCATGGGATCTTTTATCCAAGGGGGACTTTGGGTTTCTGGCAGATACAACGGTACGTTTAGAGAACCGGAGGTAGGTGATTATCCGCCTTTCGCTTTTGTACATTCGCCTATGAAAAGGGACGGATGGATTGAAATTGGATTCTCAAAGGGGGACCTGAAAGTAGGCTTAGGATACGGAAGGAAACCATATAGTCTCTCAATAGGCAGAATCTTCATATGGTTTGCCTACGATATATGATACCATTTTACATCCCCGCTGGGGGATGGGAAGGAAGCAAAACGGCGACTTTAAAATAGGCGGTTCCATGTACGCACTTTCCAAGAACGATGAGATAAGGGAAATTCAGAGGGAGATCTTGCGCCTAAAGAGGGAGAAGAGCGCCTACATCATAGCCCATAACTACCAGCTTCCTGAGATTCAAGATGTGGCTGACTATGTGGGGGACTCGTTAGGTATGGCCATGGAGGCCAAGAAGACGGATCATCCTATGGTAGTTGTGTGTGGAGTACACTTCATGGCTGAAACTGCCGCGATACTCCTACCGGATCGTAAGGTGATAACTCCTGAAAGATACGCTGGATGCTCCTTGGCCGAGAGTATAACTCCAGAGCAGCTAAAGGAGTGGAAAAAACAACATCCGGAGGCCGTGGTTGTGGCCTATGTCAATACCACAGCCGAGGTTAAAGCCTTGGCGGACTACACTGTCACCTCCTCTAACGCTGTTGATATCGTCAGATCCATACCGGAGGATAAGGAGATTCTCTTCCTACCGGATATGTTCTTGGGAATGTACGTTAGGGAAGTGACCGGGCGTCGGAACATGTACATATGGCCCGGTGAGTGTCACGTGCATGCCCGTGTTTCTCCTCAAGACATAGCACGGGCAGCTTTGGAGAATCCAGGAGCCACCATGCTCGTACATCCGGAGTGTGGATGTTCAACGAACTGTCTTTATCTAAAGGCCAGAGGCGAGCTAAGCGTTCCCATGGAGGTGCTATCGACCGGTGGAATGGTGCGCTATGTAAAAAACAACCCCGATAGAGACTACGTTATAGCTACCGAGGTGGGCATTCTGTACCGCCTACAGAAGGAGATCGGTTCGGATGCGAGCCGCCTAAAACCCCTTAGAGAGGATATGGTGTGCGAATATATGAAGACCATAACCGCCGAGAAACTCCTAAAAGCGCTTGAAAAAGAACAGTACGAAGTAAAAGTTCCGCCGGAGATAGCGGAAAGGGCTCGTGTCCCTATAGAGAGAATGCTGGCCTTGTCTTCACCTAAAAGATGAAACGGTGGTTGCTTTTAGGCGGCTTTCTTTTGGTACTTTCTCTGATCGGAGGAATAGTGGTTTTATATTCCTTCCTTTACGAGAAGATCCCCGTACCAGTTGTGAAGGATCCCTTGAAAGAGGCCTTGAAGAGATGGCGATACGGCGAATTCAAAGGGTATGAGGATATTTTCATAAATCCTGAAAGGTTTGAGGAGATCCTATTCCTCAACTTTCTAAAGGGAAATCTATCTTTAAGGTGCAATTTTGAGGGAATGAGATTGAACTGCAAAGGGTTTAACCCTATAAGACTTCGTAAGATAGGAGATCGGTACAGGATATTGAATACTTACATATACTTGAACGACACCTCTGGTAGCTTGGGAGATCTTCGCAAAAATCTGTCCGATTGGCTATCAAAGGTGAAGCTCTTAGGATATTACCGATCATTGGAAGTATGTGTGGGCCAACTTAGAGACAGAACGGAGGCGGATAGTCTGTACTTAGAAAAGAAGGCTTATGAGAATGATATTACGGTTTTGGAAAAACTCAACGGTCTTAATATGAATGTTCGGTTTTACGAAATCTTCAAGAAGAGAGTTCTCCATGGGCATGTATGCTTAGGTTTTGAGGATGTGAAAAGCGCCCACGATAGATTTTCTCGCTTTGTTAGAACCGAGGATCGGAAGGTGAATTTACGAATGGAAATAAAAAAACGTGACGCCAAGGTATTTCAGCTGGAACGTCAACTGGCTAAAAAACTGGAGAGTTTGACCGATCCTTTAGCCTTAGCTTTTTACAAACGTGGGCTTGAATATTACGCCAAGGGTGATCTGGAGAGCGCTCGGATATTCTTTAAAAAGGCCCTTAAGATTCAACCCAACTTTGAAAGGGCCGAAAAGGCTCTACATGAGGTTGAAAATCTGATAAATAGATAGAGATGCATATCAAAAATCGCTCCTGCTGTTTAATACTCTTTTACTGCATAAACATCCTTTTTGGTGTGCAACTCTCTTTCAAGGGAGTATGAGATTTTTAAAAATCTTTCGTTTCTTGCGATCTCAGGAAAATCGTTGCAAGTATGTACAAACAGCCCGAAGCTAAAGAATTGGTTTCACTTGGAGGCTATTTGGCCGCAGAGTGAAACCAATTCATGTACAGCCATCTTTTCGTTCCTTCAAAGAAATAGAGCAATAGTGAATGGAACAGGGTGAGCAATATGAAAAAATACTGCATTTCATGGTACTACACAACGAAAAATTAAACGTCGGCAAAGGGTGACCCTTTTTGGAATAAAAGGGTATAACACCCGCCTTCTGGCCTGCGCCAGCAGCCCCATGCCCGACATATTTTTGTTTTTCCTCCTCTCGTACAGGTAGCGGAGTTTGAAGGTAGGGAGAGGGATGCGTTGTAAGGTAGGGAACTTTCATGTGTATAATAACTTCGTTATGTGGTTGTTGGTCGCCAGTATACAGGTTGGTGGTAAAACCTATCTAAGGTACAGTACGGTATTACAGGACCCCTATCCCAACGAGGTGGCCCTTGATCGCATGTACATCATACTCAAGTACAGGAAGGGCAACCTGCTTACTCGCTTCACCACAGACGTTGCGCCACTGACCAAGCTGGTGGGTGCGGAGTCCAGCAAGAGCGCGTACGCCGTGTATGTGAAGCACGCGTACATCCAGCTGGACCTGATAGGGAACG
>JAADCS010000097.1 GCA_013154295.1 Thermotogae bacterium | reverse complement strand
TGACCACCACACCAAGATGCGGATGGGCAAGGATATGATCTTTGATCTCCCAGATGGGGTAGCGTTGGGCAGTGATAGGGAGAAATTCCAGGGCGCCGATCTCCAGCAGGTTGACAGG
This sequence comes from Thermotogae bacterium, assembly GCA_013154295.1. GTDB lineage: Bacteria > Hydrothermota > Hydrothermia > LBFQ01 > LBFQ01 > JAADCS01. The sequence continues at coordinate 3,170 of JAADCS010000097.1, read as the reverse complement.
AGGCAGGATCTGCTCCTCGACCTTTCCTCTGAGTGCAAATGCGATGGGCAGTTTCATATCCACACCGGCAAAATGTGCGGTGGTAGAGCCATCTTTGAACTCTGCCAGGGCGTGGATGATAGACTTTTTTTCTATCACCGCATCGATAGCGGAGGTATCAAAGAGCCATTTGGCCTCCAGCAGCTCGAAGAGCTTGTTGGTCATGGTGGCAGAGTCTATAGTGATCTTGTTACCCATGCTCCAGTTGGGGTGTTTGAGTGCCTGGGCAAAGCTTGCCGTACGCATATCCTCTATCTCCCATTCTCTTAGAGCCCCGCCACTGGCGGTGATATAGAGCTTGGAGAAGGGTCTCTCTCCCATGAGATACCAGAGTCCGAAATGTTCACTGTCGATAGGGACGATATAGGACATATCGATAAACTCTCCGCCTACAACAAGGGACTCCTTGTTGGCCAGTGCGACCTGTTTATTCAGGGAGATAGCTTTGCATGTGGGAGCCAGTCCGGCATAACCTACCAGCGCATTGACTACCGTAGGGCTTTGTGACTGCTCCAAAAGCTCCAGGATACCGCTGGCACCACAGAGTACATGGGGGTGATTGACCCGTGCCCTGTCGGCCTCGTCGGCGATGGCAACCAGCTTGGGTTTGTATGTGGTGATCTGCTGATTAAGCAGGGCAATATTTCGTCCGGCTACGAGTGCCTCGATCTCTATACCGTATTGCTGGGCGACAAGCAGGGTATTGACACCGATAGAGCCGGTAGAACCAAGCAGAACGATGCTGGATGCTGGGTGTATCGTCTGATCATTTTTGTTGTAGGAGCTTTCCTTGTGGGTGCCTGTTTTGTCAGCTGGGTGCTGGGTATCTGATTTCATGGGATTAGTAGCCTAGTGCTTGGAGCATGATGAACATGACGATACCGGCAAAGAGATAGCCGTCGATACGGTCGAGTGCACCACCGTGTCCCGGGAGGAATTTCCCACTGTCTTTGACCCCCGCACGACGCTTGAGCCAGCTTTCGAAAAGGTCACCAAAGATAGAGGCATCTGATGCCAGCAGAGAGATCAGCAGTGCAGAGAAGAAGGAGATCTCCATCAGTGAGCTTCCTACCAGGGCCCCGACGATCGTACCAGTCAAAAAGCCTCCAATGACCCCTTCCCATGTTTTATTGGGAGAGGTGGGGCAGAAAGAGGTCTTGCCTATGGCCTTGCCTACAAAAAAGGCACCGACATCAGTCAAGGCTACGATCACGAGCATCCAGAGCAGCACATTCATCCCATAACCCTGATAGAGCATCCAGATAAAGAGCATACCTGCAGTAGGGTAGAGCAGGGGATAGATCCCCTGAGGTTCAATACGCTTAGAGAAGGCCATGTTCCCTGCAAAAAGTATCAGAGCAAAAAGCATGATGTCGCTGGGATGGGGGTATAGTCCTGCCGTGATCCAGATGAGCAGGGCATAACTGAAAAGCCAGGTTTGTGTTGCCTGGAAAAGTTTGGTCGCTTCATAGAATGCAACCAGATAGACCATCCCAAAAAAGAGCCAGCTGATGAAGGTATTGTCGATGAGGCCCACGATGGCTACGACAAAGAGTAGTACACCCGCTGTTTTCCAGCGATCCATATGGTCTGTGATGAGGTTCATGATTTTCTCCGTGATGAATTGGGGATATTATAGCGAATTAGGGGTTAGGATTTAGGATGTAGGGGTCTTGAGGAGCAGGATCTAAGAGGGGAGGGTGGGTATGAAGAATAGATATAATCACCTTCCTCTCCCTCTAATCCCTAACCCCTAAACCCTAATCTCCACGCCGTCTTTGCGTACAGCAATGGTCTGGTACTTGTCATACTCTACATTGGAGCCCTCCTGGATCTTGACAAACTTGCGTTTGGTATAATCGACCAGGTAGTCCCCCGGGCTCTTGGCGGAGAAGTCTACACAGAGTTTGGCGGCAGCTTGCAGTACTGTCTCGGGGAGGTTCTGTTTGTCCGTACGAATGATCACATGGGAGCCCGGTATTTCACGGGTATGCATCCAGATATCATTGCCCTTGGCAGCCTGAAGAAGCTTTTGATTCTCCTGGCTGTTGCGTCCGACCATGACCTTGTAATCTTCGATCCAGAAGAGCTCTCCGAAGCGCATTTTCTCCTTTTTTCGCTGCTGTTTCCCCCGTTTGGGGACGAGGAGTTCAAGGTCATAGAGGGTATCGGCGTTGTCAATGGCATAGAGAATATTTTCATAAAAGTGTTTTTTGCTCTCTAGATTCTCATGTTCGATATGTACATTTCTGGCTTTGCTTTTGGCCCGTTTGGAGAGATTGAAGTAGTACTCACTCATACGGTTGACCACCGTATCTTTTGGGAGGGGAATGGTGATTTCATTTCCCTCAAAATCATAGGCTTTAAGTGTCTTGTCATAGGGCTTTATCTGATAAAGATTAGAGAGGATGATATTGGCTGTTTTTTGGTGCTTTTGAGCCTCTTCCTCCAGAGTAGCGCTATTGGGAAGCTTTTCCAGTTCCTTGGTTATCTTCCGGATCTTTTTACGGGTGGAGGCCTGTTTGATCTTTTTGGATTCGTTGAGGCGCTGCTGCTGTTTTTGGGTGTGGATATTTTCGAGGTGTGTATCAATGGTTTGGGAGTTTAGGGAAGATATAGAATCTGCCCCTACGGGGGTTTCGAATGTGGTAGGGGCGGATTCTATATCCGCCCTTATAGGACGTGCAGGAATAGGCAGCAACTCCATTCCTGGTCTGATCACCCGAAACGAACTGTCCGCATCGATGTGCCGCAATGCTTCGATGATCACCTCATTTTCATCGAGAAGGATAGCATTGGTATTTTTGCCGGTGAACTCCAGTTGCAGGTAGATGCGTTTGTCTTTATAGCTACTTTTGGGAGCAAGTTCGAAGCGTAATACTCTATCATGGTTGGGAATGGTGATATCGATGATCCTGGAAGCAGAGACGAGGCTGTGCAGCAGTGTATCAAAGGGAGCGTTAAATCCTTGAAGCGGACGCTGTGAAGGGGCCTTATAGATATGACTGTGCCCTCTGGTAAGATTGAAAAAGTAGGCATCTTCTTTATCAAAAGAGAGTTCGATCGTATTGTTCTCTACCCGCCTGGCTCTGGTGATGAAGTGAAACTGCTTGAGTCGTTCGGCAATGGCT
>JAADCS010000163.1 GCA_013154295.1 Thermotogae bacterium | reverse complement strand
GACGCGCGGTCCCGAAGCCGGCGTACTGCCGCATCGTCCAGAGGCGGCCCCTGTACATGTTGGGATACACGCCCCGGGTGAATGGGGGCTCGCCGGGCCTGCCGAGCATCTCCTCGGGGTCAAAGTCGGCCAAGTCCTCGTGGGTGTAAAGCTCCTTTATCTCTATACCGGAGGAAGTTACGTATTTCTTTTTCATAGAGTGACGACCCCAAATTTTAAGGTGGGTATGAAGATAGAATTCGGTGACGCTTGTATAATAGAAACTTGGGTTTTCTACTTACCCTGATCCCGGATCTGAACACAGCCCTCTGGATGTTTCAGAGCGCGCGTTTTGATAGTACTACAGGCCAATACTACTACACAATGAAGGATGGGGCCAGAGTGTTCTTTACCGTGGATCCCCATCTTCAAACCATATTGGATGACCTCCTTAGAACCTACCCGAAGGAATATGAAGGACTACTACTCTTGGATGCCACGAGCGGTAAAATCCTAGCGATAGGAGGTAGGTACAAGGGAACCCCATCGCTGCGATCCTTCAAGTTGAACGTTTATCCAGCCGCATCGCTATTTAAGATAACCACAGCCATAGCTTCTATGGAAATGTTAAACTTAGGACCTCACGATTCCATCTCCTATTGTGGCCCAGTATACAGAAAACGGCCCAAGAGGTGGCTGCGATGTAAAACGGATACACCACCAAAAACCACCCTGGCTAAGGCCTTCGGTCTCTCCAACAATCCAGCCTTCGGTCGTCTGGCCGTCAGGTTAGGATTAGATGCCTTAAAGGAAGTCGCCGAACGTCTCTTCTATGGGACCCATCTTTTGGGTATATCCACCGGTTACGTGGAATGGGATAGTGTAAAGAATGAGTTCGATCTGGCCCTCTTGGGAAGCGGATTCGCCTATAGCTACATGAATCCGATTCAGGCCACCCTTTTAAGTCAGGTTATGGCCACGGGAGTGGTATGGAGACCCTATATAGTGGATCGCATAGAGAAGGATGGGGAGGTCGTATATAGATCGGCCCCTTCGCCTTTAGCTTTTCCTGTAGGTAGGGAAATTTCAAAGAACCTTCGCGTCCTGGCTCGCATGACTGTTGATAGCGGGACGGTAAGACGCGTCTTTTACGACAGGAACGGTAGGAGGCTGGTTCCGGTATCTGTAGGTGGAAAAACGGGGACCTTAACAAGTAGAAGGTTCAAAGCCTTGACGGAGTGGTTCATAGGCTTTGCTCCTGTGGAAAGGCCGGAGGTAGTGATAGTGGCTTTCTCCATGGATAGATCCTTTGTAAACGTCAAAACCTCCTATCTAGCGATGAGGATGCTTCAGGGATATTTCGTAGGTAGGTTCGTAGGTAATCCAGTTTCCTACAAGAGATTCAGAAAACGCCGACACCGCAGGAAGAAAGGTGGCTAGGGGAGCATGGCCGACTCCAGTACGTAAAGGAGCACATCTTCGTAACTTAAACCCACAGCTTTAGCCTCAGCTGGAAGATCGGATAGTTCAGTCATACCTGGTATGGTATTCAACTCCAAAACATAAGGAGTGCCGTCCTCGGCCACTATGAAATCACTTCTTGAGAAACCCCGACAATCGGTTTCTACATGTATTCTCCTCGCCACCTCTTGAACTCTTCGCATGGTTCCCTTATCCAAGTTAGCCGGCAGAATAAACTCGGTTTCTCCTTCGGTATATTTGGCTGTATAGTCGTAGAATCTCCTTCTTTTCACTCGCAATTCCAAAGCTGGTAGTGGAAAGGATCTATCTCCACTCCCCAAAACTCCCACGGTTACCTCTTTACCCCTTATAAACTCCTCCACTAGCGTATCACCGAAGTGATAAAGGTTTTCCAAAAGGAAATCCTTCAGTTCTCCCTCATCATCTGCTATACGTGTTCCTACCGATGATCCTTCCGCACGGGGCTTCAGTATAACCGGATAACCGACCCTATCAGCAAAACCGAGGGCCCTTTTAACCTCTCTTTCGTCCCTGATAAGAACGAATGGAGGAACCTTTAGACCAAGTGAAGAGACGAAACGTTTGAAGACGTACTTGTCAATTCCCAGGATACTTCCCGTGAGCCTTGCTCCTGTGTAATTAACGCCCAAGACCTCGAGAAAGCCTTGTACGCTCCCATCCTCCCCGGGCCGCCCGTGCATCATGACTACGGCAACATCGGGGGGAGAGCTTGCCATCCTTCGGGCATTCTCCGGTGTAAAATCCACTATGGGAGCTTCCACTCCTAGGTTACGGAGCGCTCTCTGTACGTTTAAGGCGGAACGGAAACTTATCTCCCGCTCACGGGAGGGCCCCCCGGCTAAGAGTACAACCCTCTTGCCGGAGAGCCATGAAAGGATCTCCTCCCTATCGGGAAGATACCCTATAGGTTGAAACCTATCCACTTCTTCATCCCTCCGGGATCCTTAAGTACCATAAGGACCGACCCCTTCTTCTTGGCCATCTGGAGGGCCTTCTCAAGATCATCCAAGTTCTTTATGGGCATGTCGTTGATCTTGAGGATAATGTCGCCAGGCCTTATCTGACCTATACGACCGGCCGGGCTGTCGGGTTTAACTTTTTCGACCACTACCTTCCCGTCCTTGTAAGTGGCCACTATACCCACCTCTTCATCTACCAACGTGTTGCCACCCCTCATGAAGGCGGTGCGGCTATCGAGAGACCCCAGCTTTACAGTTACGATTTTGCTCTTTCCCTTTCGGAGGATCTTTATACGTACCTTTTCTCCTGGCATTTTGCTTTGAATTATGGTCCGTAAGGTGAGAGCGTTCTTTATCTTGCGGCCATCCACTTCCACTATCACGTCACCTTCCTGCAGTCCAGCTTTATCAGCGGGAGAACCTTTGACGACCTCCGTTATTATTACGCCTTCAGGTTTTTTCAAACCCAAGACCTTAGCCAGATTTTCATCTACGTTCTGCATGATGATACCTAAATAACCCCGTGAGACCTTCCCCTCCTTTATGAGCTGATCCGACACCTTACGGGCTATGTTTATGGGTACAGCGAAACCTATGCCGGAATAGGAACCCGTAGGACTGACTATGGCCGTGTTGACCCCGACCACCTCACCTTTAACATTTACAAGGGGGCCGCCGGAGTTTCCGGGGTTTATGGCAGCGTCGGTTTGCAGGAAATCCTGTATGGTAGGAGCTTCCGGTATCCCTCCCAGCTCACGATGTTTGGCGCTTATTACACCCACCGTTACGGTCGAGGAGAAACCGAACGGAGAACCTACCGCCATCACCCAATCGCCAACGCGGAGCTTATCGGAGTCACCTAACTTGACCAACGGTAGTTCGTTCTTACTCTTGAACTTTAGGACGGCTATATCAGTAGCCGAATCACCTCCGACGACCTCTGCACCTTCGTATATGGAACCATCGCTAAGCTTAACGGTTATCTTATCCATGCCTCGGATAACGTGGTTGTTGGTCATTACGTAGTAGGTATCGCCGTCACGTTTAAATATGAACCCGGATCCCAAACTCCGGGTTTCCCTCACCCGGGGCGCGGGTCTTCCAAAGAAAAACTCAAAGGGATCCATGGTAGGCAGATTTATAACTTGTTTGCCCTTTGCCTCTATGCTGACGACGGCGGGAAGGACCTCCTCGGCTATGTCTGCAAACGAGGGTATGGTTATGAAGTTCTTGGAAGGAGTAGATACGGTGGAGGTGGTCGCGGTTTTGCTTTCAGGGGCAGCCTTAAGACGACCCATCAGATTAGCCTTGGCCGTTAAGACGACACCCAACACGAGACCCACGAACATCACACCCACAACGCCAACTATACCTTTCCTTTTCATAAGATTGAATTCTACCGCCGAAAGGTGCTATATGTATGCAATCTTTACGGCTACCTCATGATCCTCATGCGGCGGCTAACCGGCCTTTGGGATAGAACGGCTAGCATCACCACACCGAACCACATGACCGAAGGATCTCCTGGATCTATACCGATGTAAAGCCACTCCATAAACCAGATTTCAGAGATGAGAAAGATACCGAAGGCCAAAGTTCTCAATATCCAGGCTCTGTCAAACATGGCCGCCCGGAGGGTCGCTATCATGTTTATTGCTGAGAAGGAAACGTAGAAGAGATTAAAAAAGGTCGCAAAGGGGGTCTTTTTAAATAGCGGAACGAACATCACCAGAATACCTATGGACACGACCGACAGTCCTGACAAAACGAAGATCAAGGTTATAAAACCTACGGATTGGCTCTCCCAGAGGTACAGGATGTTGCCGGTGAAGAGGAGGAAATAAAACCCCATGTAAAAGATGTCTCCTATATAGGGTGCTACCGTTATGTTATCAAGAAGGTTCAAAAACTGGTGGGCCGAGAGGAATAGAAAAGCGAAACCCCAAAATTTTTCAAAATTCCTTCCGTTCCTGAACATTATGAGTGCCGAGATAAAGCCCAATAGTGAGCCTCCTATATAGGTGTAGTGTGCAAAATTTTCCCTCATGGGGGGAGAAATAGAGGCCAGAACGACCATCAAAAACACGTTGAAAATCTTCAACAATTCCACGCTGTGGAAACTATTATATGGAAGGGAGATGATTGGATAAAGAACTCCCCCGTATAATCCGATACAGTTATGGTGAAACTATCGAAGGAAGAAAAAAGGCTACTCCTGGACATAGCCCATTCCGCTATATCGCGCGCCTTTAGAGGCGACTTTACACCACCAGATTTGGAGAGTTTGCCTTTGAACCTAAGACGGAAAGGGGCGAGCTTTGTTACCCTGAAAAAAAACGGCAAGCTTAGAGGATGTATAGGAAGTGTGGTGGCCCACAGGCCCTTAGCCGAAGATGTACATTTCAACGCTATAGCGGCGGCTTTTAAAGATCCTCGCTTTCCTCCCTTGCATCCGGATGAATGGCCCCATGTTAAGGTGGAGGTTAGCGTTCTTTCGGACCCTAAACCGCTTCCCTACGATGATATGGAGGATCTATTACGAAAGATAAAACCTGGTATGGGCCTCATACTCCGGCATCCTTTAGGAACAGCCACCTTCCTGCCGGAGGTCTGGGAGAACCTTCCCGATCCCTACATCTTCCTCTCCGAGTTGGCAAGAAAAGCCAACCTCCCTCCCGACGTGTACAACGACCCAAGGACTGAGGTATTCTATTACACCACCGAAAGCTTCACCTACGACGATCTCTAACCACTTAGGGCTTCCTCTATCCGCTTTAGGACCTCCTCAACACTTCCCACTCCATTCACCTCGTGATAGATACCTCTCTTTCTATAATAATCCACCAGGGGTGCTGTACTCTCCTTAAAGACGCGGAGGCGGTTACGTATTACATCTTCGCGATCGTCGGAGCGTTGGATTAACGGGGTGCCACACACATCGCATATCTCATCGCTCTTAGGGGGGTTATATACCAGATTATAAACGGCTCCACACTTGGGACACACACGCCGGGCTGTCAGTCGGCGTACGATCTCTTCGTCGGGGACACTGACGAATATAACGTGGGTTAGGGGTTTACCCTGCTTATTTAAAAGTTCATCTAGAGCTTTGGCTTGAACCAAAGTCCTTGGGAAACCATCTAAGATGAAAGATTCATGCCCCGCAATCTGTTCTTCAATCAGACCGATGATTATGCCATCAGGCACCAGTTCGCCGGCATCCATGTACCTTTTAGCCTTACGGCCTAACTCGGTTCCGTTGCGTACCGCCTCCCGTAGGATGTCTCCTGTTGAGATCTTTTTTATACCGTACTTCTTCGCCAGTAGGGAAGCTTGTGTTCCCTTACCGGCACCGGGAGGCCCCAAAAAAACTATCCTATACCCGTCGTGCGCCATGATCTTACCTTCGCCTTACCCAAAAGGCTGTCGTACCTGTACATCACCAGATAAGAGTTTATCTTTTGGAGAAGATCAAGGGCCACACCTACGATGATCAAAAGCCTGGTACCACCGAAGTAAAGAGGTATATTCATGGCTTTAGAAACATGGTAGGGTACTATGGCCACCAAGGCGAAGAAGACAGCGGCTGGAAAGATTATGCGCGTTAGGATACGATCTATATAGTCGGCGGTTTCATCTCCGGCTCTCACACCAGGTATGAAAGCCCCGCTTCTTTGAAGGTTATCAGCCACATCCTTGGGGTTGAACATTATGGATGTGTAAAGGTAGGCAAAGAAAATTATCAAGATGGCATAGGTTAAGTCATATACCCAGGTACCCGGTTGGAACATGGCAGCTATACCGGATAGGAACTCTAAACGACCACCACCTCCTGTAAGCATAGTCTGTGGAAAGAGCAAGATACTCTGGGCAAAGATTATGGGCATCACGCCGGCGGTGTTCACGGTAAGTGGTAGGTAACCCGTTTGGGTGGTCGGTGAGAGACCAACTGTACGCTTGGTGTAGCTTATAGGTACCCTCCTTTGAACTTCCGTAACAGCAACCACGGCTCCAGTTAGAATCAGGAAAAAGGCTACGGCGAATATCAAAGCCGGTGTCTCTATAGCACCGTTCTTCCAGAGGGTGTAGGTGGAAATAATCTCGTTGGGTATGGACTCAAGTGACCCCGCAAATATGAGAACCGAGGCTCCGTTTCCTATACCCCTATCGGTTATCTGCTCACCCATCCACATCAGGAGTATGGCTCCTCCCACTAGGGATATAACTGTGGATATTACAAACAGAGGACCGGGATTGGGCACTATCAGTTGACCGGAGGGACTTGGAGGTAGGTTGGTCAAGAAAGTCGTTATACCTATAGCCTGTATGGCGGAGATCACCACCGTGAGCCAGCGGGTATATCGGGTTAGGATCCTCCTTCCGGCCTCTCCTTCCCTCTGAAGTCTCTCAAAGTAAGGAACTGTAGCGGCTAAAAGCTGAATCACGATAGAGGCGGAGATGTAGGGCATTATACCGAGACCGAAGATGGCTGCCCGCGAAAGTGCCCCTCCAGCAAAGATGTCGAACATTCCAAAAGCGGTGTTGGCCAGGGCCTGACGGAAGTATTCCACCAAAGCATGTGAATTGACACCGGGAACAGGGATATGGGTTCCCACCCTATAAAAGAACAGAACGATAAGAGTAAATAGAACCCTATCCCTTAGTTCTTTTATTTCCCAAAGCCCGCTCAGAGATCTCCACAGCCTTTCCATCTTACTCGATCCTCCCGCCCGCCTTCTCTATCTTCTCTCTGGCGGATTGGGAGAAGGCATGGATACCTTTGAATACGAGGGCTTTAGTTATATCTCCCTTTGCCAAAATCTTTATAAGCTTTCCCTCCAGCTTCCCTTTTACCAGTCCCTTAGATTTGAGAGTTTCAGGTGTTACCTCCTCGTTCTCTTGAAACTTGGCATCTACCTGACCGAGATTCACGATCTCATAAACGGTGGGATTGGGTGGTGTAAAACCCCTCTTGGGTATCCTACGGTATATTGGTGTCTGGCCTCCCTCAAACCAAAGGGGCTTAGTACCTCCGGATCTGGACTTCTGACCTTTGTGGCCCCTCCCGGCGGTTTTGCCGTGACCAGAACCGGGCCCCCTTCCTACCCTTTTTCTCCTCCTTTTGGCTCCCGGATTGGGCCTCAAATTTGAAAGCGTGAACATAGGCGGGTATTATACTGGTGTTCCGTGAGGATGTTAGCGACCCTCTTCCACGAAACTCAAATCGGCGTAGGTTAACTTTCTATCCTTGTACGTCGCTGCCTCTGGGGTATAGAGATAACGCACCTGCCCTACACCGTCGCACCACCACATATCCATGGCATGGAGGGAAACGGTGGGGAATTCATCGCTATTCAAACTCAAATAGTAACCCACCTTGGCACATGCACGGAAAGGTCTATAGGATGTTGTAACATCCTCAAACCCTAGAACTTGCGCCTCTACAGAATAACGTACTTCGAACTCCCGTACGCTGTCGGTGGCGGTGTCGTACTCAACCGGATAAAGTTTCACACTTGCGTGACCTTCTAAGACCTTCCACGACGTACCAGGATTGGCGTATAGATAGAGCATGGGTGCCTTTACCTTACCCTCATTGGGAGAAAGTTCAACGAAGTGAGGTCTACTTCCGAGCATTACTGCAAACTTTGGGGGTACGAGTACTTCCAAGCTGGTAAACAGAACCAGGGTGTCATTTATCAAGGCGTAGATGGATGTGTCAGCCACACAGTAACAGTCTGGATTAGGATCTTTGGGATTGCACACCAACCCCTCTTTGCATGCGTACTGTTTTTTTACAAAAACCTTGCGAGCTGGAAAATCTCCCACGTTGGTGTCGGCCAGTATAAGGAGAGAGTCAGGAGTGTAGTACTTACCCTTGGGACTTTCATATAGGTCGTTGGTTACATAACGGGAAGTGTATCTATAGAGGGTACCTACTTGGAGAGGGATGTATATCCCAGGTGTAAAACGGTATCTACATCCGAGAGCTAAGGATAAGAGCAATACTATGACTAACCTTTTCATTCCACCACTTCGTATATCAAAGGCTTGGGTTCGGGTTTCGTCTCACTCAAGGCGAAGGATTCCTCTAACATCTCTATAGCCTTTTCCAGTTTGGCCTCATCGTTGGCAAACACTCTGAATATGGTGTCACCTCTTCGTACCCTATCGCCTGTTTTCTTGAGGGTAAAGATGCATACCTTGTGGTCTATGGTGTCCTCCTTTTTTAGACGTCCGGCTCCCAACATGACGGTGGCCCATCCTATACGTTTGGTGTCCATGGCTGCTATGTAGCCGTCGCTGTGAGCTTTGATGACAGCTTCGTATCTGGTCTGGATAAAGTCTTCTCTTTCAACGGCAGCAAAATCTCCACCGTGGGCTTCCACCATCCTCCTAAACCTTTTCAAACCCTCACCGTTCCTTATCGCCTCCTCTATGAGTTCCTTGCCCGTATCTACGTTTTCAACCTTTCTGGCCAACTTGAGCATCCATCCACCTAAGGTTACAACTATCTCCTTCAGATCATCCGGCCCTCGTCCCTTCAGAAGCTGCACACTCTCACATATCTCGCAGGCATTCCCGGCAGCCCAACCCAAAGGGACATCCATGTTGGTCAAAAGAGCGACCGTTTTTACACCGTATCCGTTCCCTATGGATACCATGGCCCGAGCCAGTTTCAGGGCATCAGCGTAATTCTCCATAAAGGCTCCACTGCCGGTTTTAACATCCAAAACTAGCCCCGTCAGGCCTTCGGAGAGTTTCTTAGACATTATAGAAGCGGATATCAGGGGAACGCTTTCGACTGTAGCTGTGGCATCCCTCAGAGCGTACATCTTACGGTCTGCAGGAGCGAGTTCATCCGTCTGGCCGATTATCGAGGCTCCCACTCCCATTACCACCTTCTTGAACTCCTGCACACTCAAATCGGTCCTGTATCCGGGAATACTTTCGAGTTTATCTAAGGTCCCGCCGGTGTGTCCCAGCGCTCTACCAGAGATCATGGGTACTAGCACATCGTACGAGGCAACCAAGGGAGCTAAAGGAATACTGACTTTATCTCCTACACCACCGGTTGAATGTTTGTCAACACGTGGCAACTCGGTATTCCAGGTTATGGGCTTCCCACTGTCTATCATAGCGCGTGTTAGAGCCAGCGTTTCATCGTCATTTAGGCCTCTGATGAAAGAAGCCATCAAAAAGGCGGCCATCTGATAATCGGGAAGATTGTCGAAGGTGTAGGTGAAAACCATGTGCCGTAGTTCATCCTCACTCAAAGTTAAGCCATCCCTTTTCTTGCGGATTATCTCAAGAGCATTCACACGTATATTTTAACCTTGACAGGCAAGGGAGGTTGCAAAAGAGAATCATCTGATCTGTTGGAACGACACTTTAACGTCTCTTATCCATATCCAAGGCAAACGGATCTCCTTTCTTAAGAATAAGAAAAGGATCTCATGAAAGTTTCCATACCCGTTTAAAGGGATGCTGCACACCCAAAAAGTATGGACGAAGAGAGACAGGTAGAACGTCCTACTAATTCCCATAAGTCCTACTAATTCCCATAATGGCCAAGAAATCGCAATGTTTGGATTCATTTTGTATATTCACTGTGGAAAACACAAATTATGTTGGGTTTGTCCGGATGTGTATCAGAATTTTGGGAATTTTATATCTTCAATTATAAAGCTACTGATTAATCATTGTTAAAATATCTTTGCAAATCAGTTGCAGTTATGGTTGCAGGAATCATTCTTTTCCTTTATATAATGGCCTACTTATGGTAGAGAAGGAAAACGGCGATCTTAAAAATTTCAAGCCATGGGGAGCCGTCGCGTTCTTCGCGGCGATGATGCTGCTTTACGCTTTAATGTGGTTTTCCATCTACGTACTTTTGATAGTTTCAAGAGGAGGTTAAACCATGCGTTGGAACTTTATAGACGAGTACGAAGCCTGGGCGATGAAGCTCTCCTACGGAATGGTTCTGGTCTTCTTCGTAGCCGTTATAGGCATAGCCCTCCTAAAGGGAATAGATGTTCCCACCTGCGTAACCGACTTTAAACCTTTCGACAAAGGCGAACTTATCCAGGTAGGTCCCAAAGAGTACCAGTTAAAGCTGCTGGGTCGCATGTGGGCTTTTCAGCCCAACGAGATAGTTATACCAGCCGGATCCAAGGTCACCATATACACGACCAGTTTGGACGTACAGCACGGCTTCGAGATTGAGGGTAAGGCTGTTAACCTCATGGTGATCCCCGGTGCGGTGAATAAGGCCGAGGTGGTTTTCAATCGTCCCGGAGAGTACCGTTTCGTGTGCAATGAGTTCTGCGGTATAGGACACCAGGGTATGTTTGGTGTCTTCAAGGTTCTCCCGGAGGTAGAGTACGATAAATGGAAGAAGGAACACGGTAAGTAGGGGGTAAAGGCATGAGAATAGGAAAGGATCTGCGCAACATTGTTTTCTGGCACATGCTTGTAGGCATTCTCTCTCTCGCTACGGGCGTGACTTATGGTCTGTTTCAAGTTCTGGCGAGAGCTGGGATATACAAGTATGGGATCTTTACATATGGGACTAAGTTGTACTATCAAGGTTTAACCTTGCACGGCGTTCTGAACGCTATAGTTTTCACCACATTCTTCATAGTGGGTTTTTTATACATAGTGACCGAGGTTTCCCTAAAGAAACGTTTGAACCGCGGGTTGGTTTGGCTTTCCTTCATCCTGATGTTGGTAGGTACAGTGGCGGCGGCCTGGGCCATCCTGACCGATAGAGCCACGGTTCTGTATACCTTCTATCCACCCCTTCAGGCACACCCCGCCTTTTATATTGGAGCCACGCTGCTGATAGTGGGATCCTGGGTAGGAGCCTTAGCTACTACCCTGGCTCACCTTCAGTGGAGGAAGGAGAATCCGGGTCGACGCACACCTCCACCTATGGTAGCCGTCCATACCACCTATATCGTCTGGTTTTTGGCCACTTTGGGTGTAGCGGCTGAGGTTCTATTTTTCCTTATACCGTGGTCTTTAGGTCTGGTCAAAAGTATAAACGCAGAGCTGGCTCGTACTCTCTTCTGGTGGTTCGGACATCCTCTGGTGTACTTTTGGCTTTTGCCGGCCTATCTATCTTGGTACTTTCTCATGCCTCGCATAGCAGGCGGTAAGCTCTACTCTGAACCTATGGCTCGCGTTGTCTTCATAATGTTCATCCTCTTCTCCCTCCCTGTGGGAACTCACCACCAGTTCTCCGACCCCGGAATCAGCAGCACTTGGAAGGCCATCCAGGCTTTTCTGACCTTCATGGTGGCCGTTCCTTCACTTCTAACGGCCTTCAATCTGGCAGCTTCTTTGGAGTATGCCGGTCGCGTCAGAGGCGGTAAGGGCTTCTTCGGTTGGATAAAAACTTTACCCTGGGGGGATTACAAGTTTGCAGGTTTTATAGGCCCCATGATCGTTTTCATCTTCGGTGGCATAAGCGGTATTGTAAACGCTTCATATAACGTCAACCAGGTGGTACATAATACCTCCTGGATACCCGGCCACTTCCACATGACCGTTGGCACCGCCTCGGCCATGACTTTCCTGACCCTTTCCTACATTCTAATGGAAAAGCTTTTCGGTAAGAAGCCTTGGAGCAAATGGTGGGCCACCTTCCATGCCTACCTCTGGGTCGTGGGTGTGCTCATTTTCGCATGGGGGATGATGCAGCTCGGTCGTGCCGGTATCCCCAGAAGGACACATCTGGGTCTCTCACCCTATATGAACCTTGAGGAGAAGGTCTTGATGGGCATAGCTGCTGTGGGTGGTGTCTTGATGTTTACGGCCGTCTTCATCTACTTTGTAAACTTCCTGGTCACCATTTTCAAAAAGCCCGACTTGAGCGAAGCTGAGATCGAAGAGGTGGACTTGGAGTTTACCGAGGCTTACCACAAGGAGGATGATTCCCTCCCCAAGGTGCTGGACAACTTCACCCTTTGGATAGGTATAGCCGTTCTACTTCTGATAATTACCTACGGACCCATATTCTACGACGTTTTCCGCTCTACTTACGCTGTACCCAACGCTTTCAGCCCCTTTAACCCACTCAACCTGATAAAGTAAGGAACTTCAAATAATTCAAGGCGGGGCCTAGGCCCCGCCCTTTTTATAGAAAGACTTCCCCCTCTAGAGTACCCTTGGCTCCCAAATCGTTATCGTAGTCCAAAGGAACTACAGGGAAATGGGATAGGTAGGTCGGTATGGGTAATATCTCCCCTAAAAACTGAGGTCTCCTTTTAAGCCAATAAGTGGGGATAGGGACGGAAAATTCCTGGAGGAGCTGAATATAGAGGATCTTTTCTATACGATCATTCGGGTGGGCTTCTAAAAGTATCTCCTTTAAAAGTGAGGTCGGATCAAGGTTCAGCTTTCTCTGAACCCACCCATCACCCACCTCCCAGTCCAAAGCCTCCTCCGGGAGGACTTCCAAACTTGAAACTTCGCGAAATATCTCCTGGGCTTCCCTTCTGCTCATGGATACGTACCCGACGACGTCGTATGCCTCCCTGAACTTTTTTAGGTAATTGCCGTGCTTTAGAGACTCTTCGCTGTATATCTCTTCCACCAGAGAGATCTTATCCTCCTCCGAGAGTACGCCTTCCTTCAATCGCTTAAGCGTAAGTTCCGTTATGTCTCTGTCGTATATTCTGCCCTTTGCGGTTATATCATCAAGCCTTGGTGATACGAATACCAGAACGTTCGGATGATCGGGGGCGAAGTTCCCATCCGTCTTGTGGCGTCTTTGAACCCTTCCCATTCTCTGAATGAGAACGTCCACCGGTGCCAGATCCGTGAGTAAGACGTCGTAATCAATGTCCAAGGAGACCTCCACCACCTGCGTGGCTACCAGCAGTTGTACATCGCCGCCCAGTATCCTCCGTTCCTTCTCCCTCCTATCCCTACGGATGAATCGGGAGTGTAGAAGTAGGGGATTTAAGTGTTGTTCTTTTAGGCGTTGGTAGAACTCCTGTGCCCTCTTAACGGTGTTGAGCACGATCAGAACACTCCTGCCCGCGGATAAGAAGTCGCGTATCTCTTTGAAGTCTATCTGCAAGAGATCTTGGCCAATAATCTTCACGTTGTGTTTGGACAGGTTAGGTGTTTTTTTGATTATTTCGTAATCGCTCAGATATCTCTTTAGGAAGCTGGGGAAGGTTGCGGTTATTACCAGAAACTTTCCACCTAATTCCTCCACCATCTTCAGCCCTTTCACGATGATAGCCATGGTGCTGGGCGAGTAGGCCTGAAGTTCATCTACAACTACCTTAGAGTAGGAGAGGGTGGCGAAAATCTTCTCATAGCCGGGATACCTTAAAGTGGAGGCGAAGATTTGGTCCGCCGTGCTAACTATAACGTTGTGTCCCAACTGGCGGGCGGTGTTGTAGTGGTGGTAAGCATCGTCAGTTTCATTCGCACTCT
Organism: Thermotogae bacterium; assembly: GCA_013154295.1. Lineage (GTDB taxonomy): Bacteria > Hydrothermota > Hydrothermia > LBFQ01 > LBFQ01 > JAADCS01. The sequence goes on along the minus strand of JAADCS010000163.1, from coordinate 1,491 downwards.
CAAGGATCTGGATGAGTGCGTTTGAGTGTAACAGCCCTACATGCTCCTTACCGAAAATCTCACTTAGACGTTGGAACATGGCGTTGGTAGATGTACGCATCGGTAGGGTGTATAGGAGTTTGGAATGGTCCGCCCAGAGCAGTGCTAACTCCGTCTTACCCATCCCCGTTGATGCGATTACGACTGCCGATTTTCCCTCTATACACTTGAGTACAGACGTCTGCCACAATCTCGCCGGCGATTTTCCTGTCTTTATTTGGAGGTATTCGTAAGTTTTATTCCTCTTATCTATGGAAGGGCACTCCGCGCACACGTGGGCTGAGGCTGAATGGTCTGCCCTCATGAGGAGGCCTAAGAGGATAACGAACCTTCTCTCATCCGCCTTTGTCAGGTCCAGAGGGAAATCATTTCCCAATCGCTCCTTCAAGGGACGTATGCTTTTCTCTACCAACGCGATCCACCGACTCTTATCAAGTAGTTGCAGGTCTTGACATATCTCGCGTTTTAGGAGACTCACATTCTTCCTCAAATCGTCGTAAGCCTCTTTGAGCGTAGCTCGGTCCGGTATATCCCTCCAGTGGTGAAAGGCTATCAACAGGGGAAGGAGGGAGCGAAACCGCCTGATGGATCCGGTATCTTTTGCTTCGGCCTCCGGGAGAAAGGCTAAGGAGAGGTAGTTATGAGGGACTTTTACTCGCCCCCCTCCCTGTAGGAGAGCCTGAAAGGAAGGATCTGCCTTGCCTAAGTCGTGGTAAAAGGCTGCCTTTTTAAGTATCGTCCAATCCCTCTTGGGTAGATTTACGAGGCCACTGTGATGTATCTGATTTACCCTATAGCATACGGCATCGGTATGCTCTTTGAGTCCTTCCGGTGGATTGGATTTGGCTAAGAGCTTCACCTTACCGCCTTCAGCATCCCGAAGCCCTGCCCGGTACGCACCCCCAAGCCGTAGTCGTATATGAAGCGGAGGGTATCCCCATCGGCATCTATATCCAACCGTCCCATCGCCCCACGTATATAGCCGCCGTAGTGCCGCACCATCACCTCCCGAACGGAGTACCCCTTCAGCTTGAGCCGTTTGGGGGACTTGCTGACCAAGGCCTTCATCCTCTCGCGGATGGTTTCGTAGAGCCTGCGCTCATAGTCCCCCTCACCGGGGATGATGAAGTGCTTCTTGGGGTCCTTGGGATCCTTCGTGGGGTCGTTGAGGACCACCGGGGAGAGGGTGGTGAAAGAGCCCGTTAAGGGGGGAGTGGGGCGAAGTCTTATGTCGGCGAGTTTGAACTCCGGGGCACTTCTGCCGAAGCTTATCCCCTCCTTCGCCTTCTTCATGTCTATGGCAAAATTCACGAGGGTGCCCAATAGATCCTCCCGTCCGGTTGAGAATTTGAATATTACCGTTTTAACTCCCAAGATCTCCCGTCCATCGTTGAACTTCACCCCCCGGTTGAATATGACGGCGAAGGTGTAGGGCTTCGGTACCCCTCTCTC
>JAADCS010000057.1 GCA_013154295.1 Thermotogae bacterium | reverse complement strand
ACACCCCCACCTACCTTGAGCTTATAGACCACAACAGGTGTGAAAACTGCGAAAAGTGCCTCAACCTGTGCGAAACCCGCGGGGTTGACGAGGAGGGAAGGGTAATTCCTGAGTTTCCCGAAATCTGCAGCGGCTGCGGCCACTGCGGAAACGTCTGCCCTGCAAAGAGCATAGTTGCAAGGCCAATTCCCCTTGAAGAGATGAAGAGAAGGGTTAAAAAGTACAAGGCCTCAAGGGGCTAACTTAGCCCCCTGAACAGACCTGCCCCTGAAGGTTAATTCTCTTCAGCAGTTTGTCTATTTCCCTCCTCTCTTTAGCAGCCCTAACCAGCTCGGAGAGCTTTATGGGCGGCTCTGGCTCAACCTTTATCTTCAGGCACTTGGGGTCGTCAACGAAGGCTATAAAGGCCTTTCCAAGCCTTTCGTAGATTTCGGGGTTCTCCCTTAAACTTTCCTCAATCGTCTTTTTGAGCTCCTCCTTAACCTTTTCAGGGCTCTCCCCCTCCTGCTGGGCAAGGTAGTTTAAAAAGCCCTTAAAGAGCCCCTCGTCAAGGTAGGTAAGAGTTAGCTCCTCAAGAGTCCCTCTCCTTTCAAAAACTTTTGGAGGAACTCTTCCCTCAAAAACCTTTTGGGTTAGCTCCCTGTCTATTCCGTAGAGTTTCCCCCTGGTTTTTATCGCTCCAAGCTCTTTAGCTTCAAGGGCTACGCCGACTTCAAGCTCCTTTCCCTTAAAGGCGTAGCTTGAGGTAAAGTCGGCAACCACCTCGTCCTTTTTGTAGCCTATAGTCTTTAAGAGCTCGCCTAAAAAGGGCGTCGTTGAGGGGAGTTCTATCTTCTTCGCCTTCAGAGTAAATGCCTGGGGAACGGCCTTTTTCCTTAAAGTAAAGGGGAGGTCTACGTAAACTTCTCCAATTTTCAGTTTAACCTTTTCCTCGTTTATCTTTAAACCGGTTACTTTTATGTCGTTTAGAAGGAGGTTGTAGCGGAAGCCTTCGTAGGAAACCTCGTAGGGTAGCTTTGCAATCCTCCTGTCAAACTTCTCCTTAAGCTTGTGGGTTGCGTAGGCTTCAAGGGCAAAGTAGGCCGAAATCAGCGCTCCCACGAAGAGGAGCGCCGCAATTAGTGCCTTCTTCTTCATTTATCCCCCTCTTAGCTCCCTGCTTATTCTGTGAACTGCTTCAACCAAGAACTTTGCCTTCTTGGGGTCGGTTGGAGGCAGTATTCCGTGCCCCAAGTTAAATATGTGACCCCTTGCCTTCATCCCCTCTTTTAGGATTTTCCTTACCTTTCTCTCAATCGTCTCCTCGTCTGCAAAGAGGGCCACGGGGTCAAGGTTACCCTGAATTGACTTGTCTATTTTAGCAAGGGCTTCGGGGATTTGGGTCTTCCAGTCTAGGCCAATAACGTCAACCTTAAGGCGGTCGTTTACCTCTAAAAGGTGCTGGGCGTTTACTCCAAAGTGGATTATTGGGGTTTCTGGGTGCCTTCTCTTAAGCTCGTTAACTATTCTTTCGGTGTAGGGGAAGGCGTACTTCTCGTAATCCTCCTTGGAAAGAACTCCCATCCAGGAGTCAAAAATCTGAACTAGGTCTGCCCCTGCCTTAATTTGGGCTGAGAGGTACTCAATAACCGTCTGGGTTAGCTTTTCCATTAGAGTTTGCCAGAGTTCCGGCCTGTTCCACATGGTTGACTTTGCGGCTATGTAGTTTTTGGAGCTCCCGCCCTCTAAAATGTAGCTGGCTAAAGTGAAGGGAGCTCCCGAAAAGCCTATTAAAGGCCTGTCGGTCAGTCTCTCCTTAATAAGCCTTATAGTTTCAAGAACGTAGGGAAGGTCTTTTTCGGGCTCTGGAACTTTAAGCCTTTCAGCGTCCTCAAGGGTTTCAACCTTTGGCTCTAAAACGGGTCCTTTCCCCTCAACGAACTTTACCCCTATTCCCATCTTCTCAACGGGAACTAAGATGTCTGAAAAGAGGATTGCAGCGTCAACTCCAATCTCCTCAATCGGTATTAGAGTTACCTCTGCTGCAAGCTTCGGGTTTCTGCACAGGTCCATGAAACTTCCGGCCTGAGCCCTTAACTTCCTGTACCTTTCAGAGTACCTTCCCGCCTGCCTCATAATCCAGATTGGCGTGTAGGGACTCTCCTCCCCCCTTGCCGCCTTCAAAATCGGGTGCTGTTTGACGTCCATCTTCTCCTTACCTCTCCTTTTAGTCTCTCTTTATTTCAGGTAAAAGGCTTTTGTTCTTAACCCCTACCCTCATTTTGACGGGGACGTAGGTGCATATCGGGTCTTCGTGCATGTAGTCGCCGTGTTCCCAGTAGGCCCTCACCCTGCAACCGTTGCAGATTTTGACGAACTCGCAGACTCCGCACCTTCCCTTGTACTCCTCAATCTTCCTCATGTCCTGCATGATTTTTGAGCTGAACCAAGCTTCGTGGAAGGGGGTTTCAAAGACGTTGGCGTCGGAGATTGGGAAGTAGCTGCAGGGCCTTAGCCAGCCGTGGCAGTCTATGTAGGCAATTGACTGGCCTGCAACGCACCCCTTACCTCCTCCCGTTCCAAAGACTAGGTTTCTCCTCTTTAGGTCAAGTCCGTCTCTCTTAGCGTTCTGGTAGAAGATGCGGTAGTAGTGGGGGGCGCAGGTTGGGCGGACTAAGATTGAGTTGTCTCCCTTTAAGATGAGCTCCTTCTCAAGCTCGTAGTGCCAGTTTAGCCAGTACTCGGCCTCTTTGGCGTCTAAGAGCTCTGCGTTGGCCTCCTCTCCCCTTCCAACGGGAAGAACTATAAACATGTACCAGGCCTTTGCCCCAAGCTCTCTTGCCTTTTTGTAAACGTTTGGAATGTCGTGGGCGTTTCTCTTGGTGAAGGAGGAGTTTATGAGGAAGGGAATTCCGTGCTTTCTAAAGAGCTCCGCCGCCCTTATAACCCCCTCGTAAGCTCCCGGCTGCTTCCTGAAGTCGTCGTGGATTTCGGGGGTTGAACCGTCAAGGGAGAGGGAGACCATCCTTATTCCTACCTCTTTCATCCTTTTGCACACTTCGTCGTCAACCAGCGTTCCGTTTGTGGCTATGCACATTCTAAAGCCAAGGTCAGTTCCGTACTGGGCAAGCTCCCAGACGTCCTTTCTTAAGAGGGGCTCTCCGCCGGTTAAAACCACGGTTGGCTTTGAGAGCTTTGCTATGTCGTCCATTAACCTCTTGCCGTCTTCAGTTGAGAAGTCTCCTTCTTCAGACTCTATGGTTGAAGCTGATCGGCAGTGGATGCACTCAAGGTTGCAGCGCCTGGTGATTTCCCAAGCTATCCACTTGGGGAGGAACTCCTCTTTTTTAGCCTGTGCCATGGGCA
>JAADCS010000164.1 GCA_013154295.1 Thermotogae bacterium | reverse complement strand
ACGCCGGGGACGAGGTCGTCGCCGTGACCACCACCGGCGACGACGGAAAGTACGAGCTCCCCGTGGCGCCAAACGCCACCTACTTCGTGGCTGTGGCCTCGCGGAGCGTGACCCCCTCGGCGGGGTACAACGATGGTTTCGACTCGGTCGACGTCTGGGCCGAGCAGACTTACGGGCCAATAGGCGCACTCTGCGCGAACCCGGACGGCCTCTTTGAGGGCGGCGACCCCTACGAGCGCGGTGATGCCGGTCCCTGCTTCGGCGGTGTGAATGGCGCCGTCAGCGACGGCCTGCCCACCGACTTGGCCGTCGGTAGCGAGCTTCCGAGCGGCGTCAGCGTCGAGCACGTCGCCAAGGTCGAGGTGAATACCGAGGACGTCACCGGCCTCGACTTCGGCTTCTCTTTCAATGTGGTAACGAATGTAAACGATAGGGACGACGACACCAGCGCCGACCGCACCGCCCAGGGCTCCCTCCGCCAGTTCCTGCAAAACGCGAACGCCATACGCGGCGACAACACCATGCGCTTCGTGCCCGCGGTGAGCCCCAATGTAGATAAGGGCGAAGGGGCTAAGTGGTGGAAGGTCACCATCTCCGACTTCAACGGGGACGGGGTAGTTAACGAAGACGACACCCTCCCCGCCATCGAGGACTCCTCGGGCGCCACCGTCATAGACGGAACCGCGTACAGCTATTCCGACGGCACCTCGCTGGACACTAACCGAGAATATCTACCTAAGGGCTGCGAGACCGTCGGCGTTGACAAGGTATCGTTCCGCGACCTGCCCAAGCCTGAGCTCGAGGTGGCGGGGCGGCGCGGCTCAACGCCTGGAGGGCTAGATTGGATTTTCAAAATTGAGACGAAGGGTAGTGCCAAGATTGCAAACGTCTCCGTTCATGGTGCGGGTAAATCTACCGCTGATGGTTATGATATCAATCCCGGTTTGTATGACGATATTCGCGTGATGGGAGCTGAAGGGGGTTTTGAGCTTTATCGGTCCGTTATAGGCTTGCCGCCTAACGGCGAGTTCACAGACATTCCTGAATCAGAGTGGAGTTTAAGTGTAGGGATATATATTTCTAGTGACACGGGTGACCCATATGTAAAGGATTGGAAGATACATGAAAACCTAGTAGGTTATACCGGTGCGCACGGTGTGTTCGTCAATAAAAATGAAAATTTTGTAAAGCCCGGTGACATATATCAAAACGAAATAACGCATACTAACAAGTTATATTGGAACGATGCTGATGCATTAACCCTCGAAAGGGGAGCTAAGGAACATAACATATACGAAAATTGTGTCATTAACAATAATGGCTCTGGGTTTGACTCATGGGGTAGGGCATACAACATTACTTGGGAAAATAACACGATAAGAAATAACGGATGGAATATAGACGGAAATGAAAACCTAGGCGAGGAGCGCTTCGGCGCGCGCTTATGGGGTAAATCGCAATTATTTACGAAAAATATAGTTGCCGGTAATTATGGTCCAGGGGTAATTGTTACGGGCGGTGGACAAGACCCGAAAGATGGCATTACCTTATCAATGAACAGATTCTCGGGTAATGGTCCAGAGAATGACAATACTAGGGGGCTAGCGATTGACCTGGGGGATGAATATTTTGCAGACATCACACATCACGGGGTAACACCCAACGATGGTGTGTTGAACAATGATTTGCCTAACGTTGGTTTAGACTATCCCATTTTTGAAGAGGCGATTTTAGCGGGCAATCACCTGGTACTGAAAGGTTATATAGGTACCAAGGCGAGCAAGCTTGTGCCTCCGGAGGGCAAAACTTGGCGTATCGAAATCTATCTAGCCGACGACGACGGCAATAACAACGGTGAAGTTGAGCTCGGAGATGGTAAGAGCGAGCCTCATGGTGAGGGCAAAGAATGGCTCTACACTATAAAGATAACTTCAGAAGACTTCGATGAAGACGGCAACTTTAACTTGGTGGTACCGCGCGGGGACTTGTCGGCAGGCGTAGAGTTAACTGCTATTGTCATAGACACCGGAGACAATAAAGACTATGGGCACACCTCCGAGTTTGGCCCGAATATCAAAGTAGACGAACTGAAATCCTTTAGGTGTGAGCCGGCTTTTTACCAAGTAATAGAGGAAGAGCTAAAGAAGTTAAATACTGTCACCGGCAAGTATGATCTGATAAATGCTTCAAAAGAACAATATAATGCTATTGGCTGGGACCAACGCACTAATCTGATATACGGAATAGGACCGTATCCCAACGATGGCGGAAACCCGAGCACTACCTGGTTTGCGCATCTGCTCGTGGTAGGGGATACATACGAAGGTTACGCCCGTGACCTGGGCATGCCAATAGAGGTAGGGACAGGTAAGACATTGGAGGAGGTCCTTATAGAGCGGAAAGAGGAAACAGGTATAAGGCGGGCAATGTTTTTGATAGCCGGCGACATGGATTATGAAGGAAATCTGTACGCCAGAATGGGTTTAAAGATATTTAAGAAGAACAATAAGTGGTATGGAACTGAATTGATAAAAATTAACGTGGATACCAAACAATTTGAGGTGGTAGAGTTTGATTTTGAGTGTGGCAGTTATTGTAGTGGACAAAAACATTTAATTGCAGATATTGTATATATAAAGGACACACATTCTTTCTGGGGCGCTTCCAACAATCTACTTTATCAATGGGATCTCCAAGAAAGAAAAATTCGAGTTAAGGAAGTGCAGGGATTACCGCAGGGGGACTACGGCGCAGCATATACCGATAAAGCAGGCAATCTGTTTGTGAGTAAAAATAAGTCTAGCTCTATATATCGAATTGATGGATATACAGGAAGCAGTCCAGTTGCCGTTGAAATTTTCAATAGAGCCGAACCAACGGACAGGAATGACGGCGCCTCCTGCCCCAACGCCTATGCCCCTGGCTTCGGCATGCCCGTCTCGGGCCAGCTCTACCACGACTTAGAACCCAACTTCACCCGCGACGGGAGCGACCCGGCGATAAATGAGGCTAGCTTCAACAGCGATGACCCGCCCACGCTCTACGTGAAGCTGGTAAAGGACGACGACGGCGACTGCACCAATGGCTACGCCGAAGACGAGGCGCTGCAGGTGGTGGAGGTGCAAGACGACGGCTCCTACTACATCCCCGGCGCGCCGGTGGGCACTTCCTGCCTTATCCTGAGCGCGGACGATGACCCAACAAAGCTCACTTCCTTCGACCCCACTTCCTATGGCTGGCTCTACACCAACCCGCCCGACGGGGTACTTCCGCTTGAGATAACCAGGGAGCAGTCTTCCGGCGGGCAGACCTACACCGGCAACGACTTCGGCTTCTTCCACGGTTCCAAGGTCT
>JAADCS010000119.1 GCA_013154295.1 Thermotogae bacterium | reverse complement strand
CTCTCGATAGAAGGGTTTGGGCGAGGTTGATACTTCGGGTCCCAAGGCTGCCACCGAGGGTGAGCATGGCCAGTATTTCGTACTTGGAAAGGCCCTTCTTAGATACGAGATCGAATTTGGGTTCCTTCAGGGTTCCCGTCAATATGGCGATGATGGTGTCTTCTACCATGTCGGCCTCTGCCCGGATATTGAGGGTTATTTCATCGTTCACCATGTTGATAGTTCCTTCGATGATGCGGAACTCCCTGTCGAGCAGGTACACCTTTCCCCGCAGTATCTGGAACCTCCCTTCCACGTACTGGCCGATATCGGCCGTCTTCTGGGCCTTGATCCGGGCAGAGAGCTCAGCATCCACGAGCTCGTTGGAAAAGTATATTCTCCTGTCCCCCTTTACCCTTATGAGGTAGCGTATCGGATTTGGAGTCTCGGGCCTCTTCGGGGGGTTGTATCCGACGGGGTAAGAAAGGTAGCCGGAGTTGATATTGACGTCTCCCTCTATGAAGACGGATGGCACGTCACCTCTTACTGTGAGATCCCCGCTCAGATAATATTCAGAGTAGTCGTCCGGGGAAAGGTACATATTATCGAAGAATATGAGTATATCCGTTCCCAAACGCCTGAATTTCTCCCCTACGTTGAGCAAGCCCCTTCCCCCTACACGGCCTCCTCCCTCGCTTACCGCCCGAAAGCTGTCGATTCTTACTATATTTCTATAGAACCGGATCCAGACTCCGGGGCTATCGAGTACCAGATCCATAGGGGCGAAAGTGACTGCTTGCCCTCTGGCCACTATGCCCCCTTTCATCACCGGATTGGTCAAATCACCTTCAACCTCGATCTTTCCATTGGCTTTTACCTGCTCCAGAAGGATATTGGGAGCCATTAGGGGTTCTATCACTCCAAGGTCTATGGAATCCAGTTTCAAACGGAAGTTCACCTGCCCTTCCTCTATGCTGAGGGCCATGGGATTTAGACGAAAGGCGGAATTCACATATCCAGCCCCGTGGACTTTTCCCCCTCCGAAGAATACCAGCAGGGATTCCACCCGCAGGGTATCGAAACCATATCCACCTGACAGGTAGACATAGTCGGCCCTGTAGTCCTGATATACGAGGTTATCTATGTCGAGGAGGAAGCTCACTTCCGGTTCATCGAAGGTACCGGAGACCACCATGCTGGCGTTTCCCTCCCCTCCTATGTCCGAAATTCCAAATGGCTCGAGCAGTTTTCTAAAGTCCACTGCACTGGCCGTGGCATAAACGTTCACGTATGGAGAATCGAGCATTACCTGAACCCTCAGTCCCGTGCCACTGGCGAAGAGCTCGATAGATTTGCTTTCCACTTTAAGGGTTCCCGCCTTTATATTCAGGATAGTGTCTCCGTTGGCAAACAGCAGGTCGAAGAATGCGTGGATCGTATCCTGTCCGAGAAGGTCCACGTTTCCCAGTGAATAAAAGCTTCCATAAGGGGAACGGCCCACGAAGCTGTAGGAATAATGCTTTCCTATTCCTTTGACGTCCAGAGAGGCTTTGTCCATATAGAGGGTGCCGTAGTTTATGGAATCGAGGACAGCCTGTAGATCCAGAAGGGAATCCATCATCTTCATCGTGTAAACTCCGTATGGAATCTGGGCTCCAAAGTACTGGATTTGAGCGACGCTCCCTCCTCCTGCGAGGAAGAAGTGCTCACCCACGTTCACTTTACCTACGAAATCCAGATGCCCCTTCATGGAAGTATCCACGAAGCCGGAAGGATATATGGTGTCCATGTGAACGAGAAATTCACCGGACTGGTCTTCCATGTTGTAGAAACCCTCAACCCGTCCAATTACATAGGGATCCCTGATATATATGGCTGGCACCTGGTAAATCTTTCCGTCTCCCGTAAGGATGCGTCCCACTATTCCCGTGATCAGGTATTTGTCATACTGAACCTTTCCTTTTTGGACTTCTATGTCGAGCCTTCCACTTACGCTTCCATTTACCAGGGCCTCGGCAAATATGGTGGTATTGCTGTCCACCCTTAAGCCGTCGAGATAACCATAAAAGGTATATAGGCTATCCTTGATGAAACCCTTTGAATAAATCTTGCCATCCATTACCTCGAGGATAGCCGTGTCCACGTAGATGGTGTCCCTGAATCGCAGCTCGACGAGGGGATCGTATATAGGGAAATCCGCAGAGTAAAGGGAATCGGCTCTGAACTTCATATCCATGCTATCCAGGCGCATGGAGGCCCTGGCCCAATAGGCTGTGATATTGTCCCATACGAAGGATCTTGCCCCATAGGTCAGGAACTGCTGAGGGGGGTAAATGGTCATATACATGCTATCCACTCCCACTGAATCCCCCCATAGATGCATCTCTTCGAATGTCAGAGTGTCCTTTCGAACGTGGAACAGGACGAGAAAACTGTCGGCCTTCTTTTTCAAGCTCTTGTTTTCCTCTATGGTATAACCCTTGTAGAAGAATTCCATCGCCGGCTTATCAGAATAGAGGTAGCCAGAAATGGAGTCTACGAAGACTTCAAGAGCCACATTCCTGTAATTCAGCCATTTGGCAGTAATCCGATCTATTTTGAATTGGGGGAATCCAGTGAATTGGCCCCCTGTGGTATCCCCTTCCCTCGAAGGATAGTAATAGATGAAGCTGTCGGAATCGAAGAATCCGCCGAATAGATCCATATACCTGATGGTCTTTCTGGATATTAGTTCCGGGAGGCTATACCCAATGACGAGTGAATCGAGGGAAGCAATGTTCTCCAGTTCCAGGTGCCGAATTCGAGTTTCCCTAAGGCCGGGAGAAATATCGCCTATTTTGAAAGGCTTTCCGAAGAGCTGGGTAACTTTATTCTCGATGAGGGATGGAATTTTTCTATATGCAATAAATAGAGCTAAAGAGATTCCCCCTGCGACGATTATCAGGAGGATAAGGAGGGCGGTTAGAAGCCCCCCTACCTTGCTTCTAACTTCATCTTTCTGAGCCACTTGGTTGCCAGCTTAACCCTTCTCTTCCTGCCATTGATACGAACAGTTGCCTTGTGGAGATTGGGCTTAAATTTCCTGGAAGTCTTCTTATTGGAATGGCTTACCTTGTGGCCAAACATAACGGTCTTCCCACTTGCTGCGCATCTCCTAGCCATGACGACAATTTTACAGCAAAGGTGGATCTTCTTCCCCTGGTTGGTGGTTGTCATAAAATCAGGGAAATGTGAGATCGAGTTTACTAACAATGGCCGTGAAATCAGCATTTGCATGTGATTTGTAATTGGAAAAGTCTTCACATTTTCCTGTAAAATTTAAATACTCATAAAACGTTAACTAAATCGGAGGTGAGACTATGGAGTGGAAAGGAAAGAAGGTTTCTGAG